>CAVHMZ010000058.1:0-6305 GCA_963637225.1 Segatella hominis | reverse complement strand
ACGTAATCTTCCACTACGGATCCGTCCTCGATCACGATATCGCCTATGGAATCCATCGCCTTCGCGTTGATGCTGTCCTGCGCCTTCGGGAGCGGGCATCCCATCGCCTTCAGCTCCGCATCCGCATCATTCCCGTCCAGGAGGGACCTGAGGAGGCCGGATTCCGCATCGGTCAGAGACGAAGCGAACGCGCTCCAGGGGTCGCCGGAAGCCGGAGAAGGAGTTTCTTCGGCCGCCGCAGGCGCATCTCCGCCGCTCTCGGGCTCTTCCGCGGCCATCATCACGGTCACTTTCTCCAGGTCGCGGCGCGCCTCGTCGACGGCATCGGCATCCAGGGCGAAGTCCTTCAGGGCGGCCTCCCTCTCCTTCGATTGAAGGTAGGCCGCGGTCGCTCCTTTCACGAGGTCGGAGACATCGAACTCGAATGCATCGCAGTACCTTATCCTGGGGGCTTTGCCCTCCCCGTATGCGCTCAGGCAGGCCATGACGGATTTCACGATACGGGCGATGTTCTGGCAGAACTGCGTGCTGTATCCGAAGTTCTTGTACGTGCACACGGCCTCCTCCCAGCCCGAATCCGGGATGAAGGCCAGGCCCTTGAAGAGGGTCTCAGTGGAAGTGATGTACTCGAGCAGGCAGCATTCTGACACCCAATCGTGGCCCCATTCCCTGTTGATCGCCTGCAGGACCATGATGCATATGTCCGCGCAGTCCTGGCCCACGGGCCCGTAGCGGTCCCACTTCTTCCCGTCGCAGATCTCCCTTAGCGCCCTGGCCGATATGCTCCCCTCCTGCCCGCCGAGCAGACGGTCCAGGGTCCAGCATTCCAGGGCGTAGGACGGGATGTCCGCGCCGGGGCGCGGGGGCAGGCCGTAGAGGAGGGCGTAGCCCGACGCGGCCGAGACGGTCAGCTTCCTGGCCGACTCCTGCGGGTACGCTTCGAAGAGGTCGACGAGCACGTCGAGGACCTCCGGAGAGGGGCTGCGGCTCACCAGCTCGGACAGCAGCAGCCATAGGTATCCCGGGTCGGTGTCGGCGCAGGTCCCGTTCAGGGCGCATTCCCGGAAATACAAGTAGTACTCGGCCTGGGCCTCGTCGAACGTCCTGTACGACGGGTGCAGGCGGCCGGACGCGACGTACTCCGGCTTGCCGGCCGGCCTGCGGCCCCAGTTGACATGCATATCCACCTTCAGCAGATCGAATCTGGGGGGCATGGAGGTGGCTCCGGCAGGGAGCCTGAACAGCCTGGGAGCCTTGGGGCGGCCCTTGGGCGCGGGCCATGTCCTGAGCCCTTTCCACCCGCCGCGGGGGCCTCTCTCCGGGTCGGCCTCGGATCCCGCGGCGATGCGGAGCTCCTCGAGGAGGGCGGGCGTGAACCCGCGCGGGAACATGGTCTTGGTGGCGCATCCGGTCAGGGCCCTGTCGGCGAAGGTCAGGAGGCTTCTGACGGCCTTGTCGATGGTGTTCTCCGGGAATTCGTCGTACTCCACGCAGATGTCCGCGCCGCCTCCTTCCAGGTACCCCTCCAGGACGTTCATCTCGACGACGGCCCTATGGCCGTAGGTGGCGCTGAGCCCTTTCCCCGTGGCCCGGAGCATATGGCTGTCGGATACCAGGAGGAGCTTGTTGAACAGCTTTTCCAGGCGCGCCTTGTCCTTGCAGCGGAGCGGAGGGCGGCCGCCTATGTCGAGGGCGGTTTCCAATCCGATCCTGCGGGGCGGGCTGGCCATGAGGCTGGAGACCATCAGGGGGAAGGCCGGGGCGGAGCTGGCTTCCGAGTCCAAGTCGCATCCGTGGAGCAGCTTGTACTCGGGGATGAAATCGAGGAGGAGCAGCCCCGCGCACGAGCATCTTCCCCACAGGGTGTCCAGCTGGGCGCACGCGCTTTCCACGGGGTCGGAGCCGTTGGCGATCTCGCAGAGCCGCGTGGCGACGTACATATCGTCGGCGCTGTAGAGGATGCCGCGGCGGAGAAGGTCCCGCCAGTAGACGTAGTACCTGATCTGCTCCGGCGTCATGCAGTCGAAGCCCGCCTTCGCCGGGCCGCGGACGTACTTGCAGGGGCGGACGGGGTCGTCGAGATGCTCTTCCATCTGGGCCTTGAACGGCCTGCCGTCCCGAGGGAGCACGCTGATTCCGAACATAACGGTCAGGCAGATGCGCTGATTGTTGTTATGATGTTCTATGCCGGATCGGCTGCGCGTTTCGTGATTCGCGGTCTTCATGACCATCATTATCAATCCCGGATGCCTTCCACCGTCTATGAAATCTGGAACGGCCGCCAGGGCCGCCTATGCCATCGCGGCGGTGGCCGTCGTGGCATTGGCCGCGATGCCTGTGATATCCCTCCTGTCGGACATCAGGGGGAGCTCTCTCGCCGAGGGGACACATTCGGTGTACGACCTGACGAAGATGGACGAGGAGACGCTCGCGGGCAACATCTCCGGCGCTGTCGGCGGCTCGGCAGGATATTTGATCGAGTACGGGAATGCCAAGGAGGACATCGATCCCGCCGCCATCGATGCGCTGGCAGAGCGTATCCTCGCCAGCGGCGAGAAGTCCGCAACGGTCAGGGACCCGTCGGGCGATGTGGCCGTCCAGAAGAGCATAGCCTACCGCAACGCGCTCATATTCGGGTCCAGGAGCGGCGTTATCGTCCCGGACACGTACACCAAGTTCGTGGACATGCAGATCTCCCCGCGCTTCCACAGCAGCGACGGCCTGGTGGATTACGCCGTCCCGTCGGAGCAGACCAGGCGCGAGGGCGAGGTCTCGGTGGAGTACGTCATGCCCATCGCCTTGTACAACATGATCGGCGCATACGGGTGCAGCCTCGGCCTGCACATCGAGGCCGATTACAGGACGTTTGCGGAGCTGGTCCTCGAGGCCGACACGGAGGACGTGAGCTTCGAGCACAATCTGGCCGCAGAAGGCGGGAAGACGGTCCTGACGGTCATGGACTGCGCCGCATCGGAGCTCGGCGAGGGCAGCATCGGCAGCGTCGCTCTGGAGTTCGCCGGCACTGGCGGGCGCGACATGATCCTCTCGTGCGAGGGGAAGCTCTCGGACGCCCTCAGGAGCAGCTTGTCGGACGGGAAGCTCACCATGGAGCTCAACGGCGGCTCCCACGAGATGACCGCTGAGGAGTCCGAGCTGTTCATGAAGATCGTCAGCGCCCTGGAGGGGTCCGCATGAGATTCCGCAGGCCCTCCGGGGGAAAGGAGAAGACGGACCTCGACGAGAAGTGCTCCAGCAGCTTCGTCCGCGGGGCAGTGGCAACAGTTATCGCGCTGGCCGTGTACGTCGCCCTGCCTCTGGCGGTCCAGGACGCGCTACTCCCCCTGATGCCCGACGGCGTGGAGACGGACGGGGCCAAGGCCCTCCTGGAAAGGTGGCTGGTCGCCGGCATCCCGCTGGTCGTCGTCACGTTTCCCGCCAAGTACTACGGCCTGGGGACAGGGAGGCGCTTCGCGTTCACGGCCGTCCGCATCGTGATGAAGATCGCGTGGATGCTCTATGTGATCAACTTCGGCGACCTGAACGGGATCTTCTCCATGGAGATAGACGGCAGCATGTACACGGCGGACCTCGTCGTGAAGGGATTCGCCGCCCTGCTGACCCTGCCGCTGATCCTCAAGATGATAGTGGCCTACTGCGACTACAGCGAGTACAAGGGGATCGCGGCGCACATCGCCGAGGACACGGTCCGCGACGACGGCATCCGCGTCAAGGGAAGGTTCACCTGAGCATCCGAGCCCGTCCTCCGGCGGGGCCGCGACTTCCTGCGCCCCGTCTTCTTTTTATATGGCTTCACGATGGAGCGTGGACCATGGCCGAATACAACCGCGACGACAGGACCGACGACAGGAAGAACCGCAGCTACGGCAAGAAGCCCTACGGGAACCGCGGCTCCGGACAGCGCGGCGGCGGATACGGCAAGGGGTCCCGCAGGGACTTCGGGGACCGCCCTCGCGGGGGCCATGACGGCAAGCCCCGCAGGGATTACGGCGACCGTCCCAAGAGGGACTACAGGGACAGGCCCGGGAGCCGCGATGGCGGACACCAGCGCCGGGACAGGTCCGGGGACGGTTCCAGGAGAGACTACGGAGGCCGCCCGAAGAGGGACTTCGGCGACAGGCCCCGCAGGGACTACGGAGACAGGCAGGACCGCGACCATGGCGACCGCCCGAGAAGAGATTACGGTGACAGGCCCCGCAATGATAACGGCGATCGCCCGAGAAGGGATTTCGGAGACAAGCCGAGGAGAGACTACGGAGACCGTCCCCGCAGGGATCGCGACGACAGGCCCCGCAATGATAACGGCGAGAGGCGCTCGGACTCTGCCGCGTTCGCGGAGCAGGAACCCGTCCAGACGCCTGCGGCAGAGCAGGAGTACAAGCTCACCATCCCTTCCGACCCCCAGAAGATCCTGTTCAAGGGGATCGACTGCCAGGTCAACGGCCGCGACGACATCGCGCTCATACTGTTCCTCCACGGGGCGGTCGGCATGAGCAAGGGGTGCGAGAACAACGCCATCACGATGATGCGCGGAATGAACCAGGAAACGCTGGCTTCCACGCGCGCCTCCATCGCCGACAAGTGCACTCCCCAGGCCATGGTGGAGTTCGATTACATCTGCCTGACTTTGCGCCCCGATTCCGAGCGCAGGTTCCACGAGGGCATGTACGCCGACAGGGACCAGCACGCGATCTACTGCATGATGCGCCTGGAGCAGGTGGATCCCGAGGATCCGGTCATAGAGGAGTTCGCCTCCCGTTACGATACCGAGCCCGAGAGGGTCACCGACGGGCTCATCTTCATGAAGAGGCGCATGGGGTCGGAGAAGGCCGAGAAGTGCATCGAGACGAACGAGCAGCGCAAGAAGCTCAGGCTATCCATCCGCAACGTCTTCGCCAAGGCCGTCCGCGGCGACAAGGATGCAGCCAGGAGGCTGGAGGAGCTGTCCGCCACGTTCCCCGAGGCCGGTTTCCTCAGCGGATACGTCGATGCGATGGCGGCGGGAGACGGCATCGCCTACCTCAGGAACGGCTACCGCGACAACGCCAAGCTCATCGTCTCCATGTCCGCGGACATGGGGATATCCGACGAGCCTTTCGGGATGTTCCTGAAGGCCAAGAGGCTCCAGGCCGACAAAGAGGACTGGATACGCTTCATGATCGATGCCGCCAAGGCAGGCTCCGACGAGGCTCTCGAGGAGCTCAGGCCGGTTCAGAACCGCGCAGACGTTAAGAAGGCATTCTCGTCGATCTACCTGGCGAGGGGCGATGCCGAGAACCTGGTCCGCGCATACGACGGCGAAGACTCATACTATCTCGACCAGTACTGCGCCGGGAACCCGGACAGGATCGTGGCCGTCGGCAAGCTGATGAACGGCGAGAAGGAGATCGATTGGCTCAAGAAGAACTGCAGGAACGGGGCGGAGGAGTGCAGGGACGCCCTGGTCGCCATGGCGGCCGACGAGTCCAGGCATTCCAAGCGCCTGATCTATGCGCTCCACGATGTCGGGGCCGATATGGACGCGGCCAAGCTCTGGTTCGCCATGGGCGACGACCCGGCCATCCCGTCTTTCAAGTGGCTCGGCAAGGTCTGCGAGGACGATTCCGTCAAGGAGTACGTCCGTCAACAGTTCGAGGAGCGCGGAGATCCGGAGACCTTCGAGGCGATATTCGTCGATGACGGGTACGTCAAGAAGGGGCAGTCCAAAGGGCGCGGCAGAGGCGGGCCCCGCGGCGGAAGAAGGTACTGAGCTTCTCCGGCGGGGCCAGCAGCGCCCCGCGCCATCTCGGGATCCGACCCAACCTTTTATGGCGGACGACCGGCATCTGTGCCTCATGGCAGAGCTAACGCAGCAGATGCTTGACGAGATGAAGAAACAGAAGATCTTCTCCCTGGCCACCGCTTCCAAGGACGGCGTGCCAAACGTCGTCCCCGTCGGGATGCTCTTCGTCGGAGAGGACAAGAAGATCTGGATCGTTGACAACTTCCTCAACAAGACCCTGGCCAACCTTCAGGAGAACCCGGTCGCATCGATCTACATCTGGAACCCCGAGGCCAAGGACTCGTTCCAGGTCAAAGGGAAGGTGGCCATCGAGAACTCTGGAGCCGATTACGAGAAGGCCGTGTTCTTCGCCCACTCCAAGATGGAGACGGCTCCCGCGAAGCATCTGATCAAGATGAGCGTCGACGAGGTGTACTTCGTCACGCCCGGCCCCAACGCCGGAAAGAAAGCACAGTAAACGGTTTAACGAGGGGGATGGCCCCCTCGATATCATCGTTCTCAGTCG
>CAVHMZ010000057.1:0-12920 GCA_963637225.1 Segatella hominis | reverse complement strand
GGAGACCGTCAGGAATTCCATCACCACCCATCGCGGATGCTACGGGAACTGCTCTTTCTGCGCCATCTCCGCCCACCAGGGGACCACGGTGGTCTCCCGTTCCGAGGACTCGATCCTCAGGGAAGCGGAGCGCATCGCCTCCCGCCCCGGGTTCAACGGCGTCATCCAGGACGTGGGCGGGCCCACGGCCAATATGTACGGCATCGAATGCAGGCTCAAGACGGCAAAGGGCCGGTGCACTGATAGGAGGTGCCTTGGCAAGATCCCGTGCCCCAGGCTCCTGATAGACCATTCCCGCCAGATCTCCCTGCTGAAGAAGATATCCGTGGTCCCCGGCGTCAGGAAGGTGTTCGTCAATTCCGGGATCCGCTATGACATGATCGTGGCCGACAAGGCCAACGGCCGGAGGTACCTGCAGAGCATCGTGGACCGCCACGTGTCGGGGCAGATGAAGGTGGCCCCGGAGCACATCTCCGACGGCGTCCTGGACCTTATGGGGAAGCCTCACAGGGACTCCCTGGACAGCTTCAGGCAGATGTTCTCCCAATGCGTCCGCGAATCCGGGAGGGACCTCTATCTCACATACTACTTCATGGCCGCCCACCCGGGATGCAGGGAGGAGGACATGGACCGCCTTTCGTCGTACTGCTCCGACAAGCTTCGCATCCGCCCCGAGCAGGTGCAGGTCTTCACCCCGACGCCGTCCACGTATTCCACGGCGATGTACGTGTCGGGCACCGACTCCGAAGGGAAGAGCGTGTTCGTCGAAAGATCCATCCAGAAGAGGCAGAGGCAGAAGGAAGCCGTCACCAAGGGGAAGAGGCATGGACGATCTCCAGAAAGCTGTCTCCGGCCTCTACTCCGAGCTGGAATGGTCCTTCGTCCCGAAGAAGGAGGTCTACTACGGGTGGCGCGCAACAGGCTCCAAGCTCGTCGTCCAGGTGTCCGACTACCTCGAAGGCGCCCCGGACCCAGTCCTGCCGGACCTCTTCCGCATGATCGCGCTGCGGTCCAGGAAGAGGGCATGGTCGGTGCCCCAATCGTATTCCGATTACCTCCGCTCCGAGGAGTTCATCGTGTCCCGCAGGCCGACTTACATCTCCAGGAGCAGGAACCTGGCCAGGACCTCCGTCGGGCAGTCCGGGGATCTCTGCGATTCCGTTCAGAGGCTCCTCGACATGGGCCTCCTGGACGATTCCGACATCGGGAACTCCTACCTATCCTGGACCCGTAGGCAGAGCACGCGCCGCGTGGGCTTCTGCAGCACTGTGTTCAGGGTGGTGGGGATATCCTCGAGGCTGGACATGCCCGATGTGCCCGAAAGCGCGAGGGACTATGTGGTCTACCACGAATGCCTCCACCTCCGCCAGGGCTACCGTCCCGGCGAGAGGGCGCACGACAGCCTTTTCAGGAGCTGGGAGCGCGCGTATCCCGGATGGTCAGATGCCGAAGCGGCATTGCGCAAACTATCTCTATCGACGGATGCATCGGCGGGCTATGAGCGAAGAGAGGATCATAGTCATCGATGCGCCCGACGGGGAGCACGAGTGCACTTTCTCCGAAGCGAAGGAGATGGCCGACGGCGGCCTTCCGGCCGCGATGCTGGCGGTCGCCCTGTGCTACCTCGAAGGGCACGGGGTCGAGGAGGACCTGGACCAAGGCTACTCCTACCTGGAGAAGGCCGTCGATGCCGGGGATCCCGATGCGAAGTGCATGATGGTGGACCTTTTCCTCAAGGGAGACTACATAGGCATCGACACGGACACCGCCGTCCGGTACGCGATCGAGGCCAGCAAGGAAGGGGTGCTGGAAGCCTACGTCTACGCGGGCCTGGCCTACATGGACGGCGTCAGCGTCCCTCGGGACTATGCGGAAGCCGCCAGGCTCTTCAGGCTCGCCGCCAACCGCGGGGACAACGAGGCCAGGGCCTCCCTCGCATATATGGTGCAGAACGGGCTCGGCATGGAGAAGGACGAGGCCAAGGCGTACAAGATGTTCCGCACGGCCGCTGCCGGAGGGAACCTGAACGCCATCTACCAGACGGGGGTCTGCTGCGAGTACGGCACCGGGACCCAAATGGACCTCAGAGCCGCCATGGAGTGGTATTCCAAAGGATCGGACCTCGGAGATGCCGAGTGCCGCTACCGCCTCGGGCTGCTGATGGTGATGGACGATTCTGCCGATGACAAGGACGGCTTCGAGAAGATCCTCTCCGCCGCGCTGGAGGGGAGCACCGAAGCAGCTTATGCGACCGGGCGCTGCTATCTCAACGGGATCGGGACCGATGCGGATGTCTCCGAGGCCAGGAAATGGCTCAAGCTGGCAGCGGATGCGGGGCTGAAGGACGCTCAGGACGACCTTTATTCGATCGGCTCCTGATTGCTTTGCCGAATTTTGACGGCCTGCGTTTTGCGGCTGTTCATAAAAACGGGCCAGGGGTAACACCCAGCATCCCGATCGTCTCGTTCTTGAACGATACGCTGAAGCCAGGGCCCGATTCGAAAACAGGTTCGAACTCTTGGCGGCCCTCGAATTGGGACATGATTTCGCCGATTCCGCGACCGGCCGATCCTATCAGTCCTGCGCGACAGAAAGCATCGGCCAACAGAGGGTTCCGAAGATGAGAACTGTGCTGCCCCTTCAGCGTGTCCACGGTCCAGCCGATAGGTAGGCCGCCTTCGTTGCAGATGGTCAGGCTCTCCCTCGTAACCTTGACCTGGATCGGGATGTGGCATGAGTATTCGTTATGGACGATGGCGTTCATCAGAGCTTCCCTGATCGCCGGCTCGGGATAAGGAGAGTGCTCGATGCGGATGATGCCGTCATAGGTAATCGGCTTGATAGTGTACTTGGTCTTGATCAGTTCGATTGCTCTGTTGGCGGTGAATATGAGCGGTCCGCAGACCTCGTCCTGATACAGCAGCTCAGAACCTTCGAACAAGCCTATCTTCACGGATACGGTCCCGAGTAGCTTTCCGGGAGACGGATGGAAGAGGAGGATCGCTGCGCGGGTCAGCATCCCGTCTTTGAGGAGGCCAAGCTTCTCAAGGAGTGCGGCAGGATCGAGATCAGCCTCCTCTGCAGATAGCCTGCCGGCATCGCTGCCCATCTTTTTGAAACCCTGGATGGCCTCACGGCTGAGCTGCGATACAGAAACATCCGGAACAGGCGCATCTGTCCATGAATTGTCCGGACGCACCTTCATCGGGACCTCCAGATCAAGGCCTGGCATCAACAGGGTCTTGCCTCCGGAACGGATGTAGAACTTCCCGTCCAGATCTATCATCCTCGGAGATTTCTGGACGAGAATCGTGATAGTGAACGGGGCTTCCGCAGTGTCCAATCTGAAGAATGGGATGATGCCCAGCTTGCTGCGGATCGTTTCGAGCATCTGTTTCAGAAGCGCATCGGGATCATCGACTCCGACTATGCGGCCTTCGTCATCTACGCCTATGGTGAGAGTGCCGCCTCTGGTGTTGGCGAACGCGCAGATCGTTTTGAGAAGCTCGTTTTTCCAGCTCTCCTTCCATACCGTGTCAAGACTTTCCATTGGCCCGGCGCATGATATGCTCAGATTGTTGATAATACATATCGCCGCGATCTTCTGATGGCTTCCCCGATTCGATTCGGGGATCCATGCATGATGTGTATGCCATCATGTCTGCCATGTCTGCCATCATGTCTGCCGTGTCTGCCATCATGTCTGCCGTGTCTGCCATGGCAATCTGCATCCATATTCATCATCCCTGCCTATGCAAGGTTCCTTTAACCCGTAGCCGATTCTCACCCGATCGCAATGTCCAGCACAGAAGCTCTCAGGAAGGCCGCCGAAGGCGGAGACGCCGACGCGCAATATCAGCTCGGGCTCATCCACATCTACGGCGGCGATGCTCCGAAGGACCCCGCGAAGGCCTTCGGCTGGTTCACCAAGGCCGCGGAGCAGGGCCATATGCCCGCCAAGAGGGAGCTGGGGATCCTGCTCTCTTCCGGAGAGGGATGCGAGCCGGACCCCGCACTCGGAGCTTCCCTGCTGCAGGAGGCCTCAGACGACCTGGACCCCGGTGCGATGTACCATCTCGCTCTCATGCTCGAGAAGGGAATCGGCGTGGAGAAGGACCTCCAGAAGTGCATGAGGTACATGGCCTACGCCGCTTCGATGGGGTACCCGGGAGCGGATGCAGATGCCGAGAGGATAGACTCGATGCTCGCTGAGGAGCGCAATCGGAAGCTGAAGGCCAGGCCGCTGCTCAAGCTCCAGCTCTCGGACGCCGACGTGGAGGCCGCGTGCTGCAAGCCCATGCTGGACGACCTGCTGTCACAGAAGACCATCTTCACAGAGACCATGAAGGGCCCCGCCCTGCTGGGAGAAGACGAAGACGGCATGGATGCCGTCTTCTTCAAGTGCCCTTACTGCGGGAAGGAGATACAGATCATCCCCAGGGACACGAGGTTCTGATCACTCTTCCGGAGCCTCGTCGCTCGCCAGGTCCGCGGCGAACCTGAGCAGCGCCTTGCCCCTCTTCTCGTTCTTCGGAAGGCCCTCGCCGTTGAGGTACATCATCCCCAGGGTGAAGATCGCGTCCTCGTTCCAGTTGGTCGCCGACCTGGAGATCAGGTCGGCGGCCTTGAACAGGTCCCTCTCCACGCCGATACCGTGATAGTACATCATCCCCAGGTGGTATTGGGCGGTGGGGTTCTCTTTCTCGGAAGCGGCGGCGAACATCCTGGCCGCAAGCGCTTCGTTGACAGGGACGCCGTCGCCGGTGAGGTACCTGACGCCCATCGAGAGCAATGCATGGGAATCTCCCCTGGAGGCGGCCTCGGCATAGCACCTCAGCGCGGCCTCGTCGTCTTTGTCGATGCCGTCGCCGACCTCGTACATCCTGGCGAGGTTGTACAGGGCATCAAGGTTCCCGCCGTCTGCGGCCTTGGTGAAAAGCTCGAAAGCCTCTTTCTTGTCGAGCCTGACGCCCCAGCCGTTGAAATATAGGATTCCCAGGTTGCATTGGGCGCTTGCATGGCCGTGGGAAGCCGCCAGATGGTACCACTTGGCAGCCTCCATTTTGTTGATCTTGATCCCCTCGCCCTTGTCGCACATGTACCCGAGGCCGTACTGGGCTTCGACGAAGCCCTTGTCTGCGGCCTGCCTGTACCACTTGATGGCCGCGACCTTGTCGGTCTTGACGCCGATGCCTGTGCAGAGGAAGTATCCGTAAGTGTATTCCGCGTCGGGATAGCCCATCTCGGCCGACCTCCTGATCAGGTCGACAGCCTTGGCCACGTCCTGCTCCACTCCGTCGCCCTGATAATAGCCCTTGCCCAGAAGGTACATGGCCACCGGGTCGTTCCGTTCGCAGCGGGACTCCAGCTCCAGGACGGAAGGTCCCTGTTCTTCCATGCGCTCTGCATCGGGAACTCGTGATTTAAGGTTTCTCAAGTCGTTTTCCGACGGGAACGGAAGCCGTCCTGCGGGTCGGACAGGGGTAAACCATATTATCGGCGCGCGACCATCCAGACATCATGGAAGAGGAATACACCCTGGATCAGGCAGCGGCCCTGCTCGCCGACACCATCGCCAGGAAGCGCAGGGAGATCGCCGGGTTCGAGAAGAAGAAAAAGAGGCTCAAAAAGGAGTCCAGCATCAAGCAGATGCAGGACCTCATCGATTACCTGGAAGCGGACCTGTCCGCTTACATAACCGTCGTCGCCGATATGAAGGAGGACGACTCCATGCTCGAGGGCCTGGACCTCGACAACGACAAGGTCGTGGAATGCCCCGAGCTCTACGACAAGTACATCTCGGACCTGAGCGCGGACGATCTGGAGAACGAGCTGGAGGCCGACGCCATACGCGCCGACTACTGCGATGCCATCGTGGAGGACCTTTGCATCGGGATCGGTAAGTCGGCCCTCAAGAGCAAGAAGATGGTCAAGACCATCCTCGAGGACCCGTTCACCCTGGAGGCCCTGGGAGAGCTGATCTTCTACGACGACTTCCTCTACGACTCTTACCAGACGATTATGGCCGAGAAGAAGGCCAAGAAAAAGAAGAAGAAGGACTGAGGATGCCCGGCAGCAAATACGACCGCGAGCTCCGCTTCATAGCGACGGAGACCGCCAGGCTGGATATGTTGCTCAGGCAGCTCGGGGAATCGATGCCCGCCGATCCCGCCGAGGCCGATGCCAAGGCGCGTCAGGTCATGGAGATGGAGGAGAAGATGGGGCAGCTCCTTTCCAGGAAGAAGGAGATCGAAGACTCCTTCATCGCGGCGGGGATGCAGCCTCCGAACGTGTCCAACGACCTCAACTCCAATATCAAGAACTATCGTCCCTTCATAGAGGACGCTGACGGCGGGAGGCCTGCCGTCAAGCCCTCGGGCACGAAAGAGGAGCTGACCGCCGAGGTGGCTTCCATCACCGATGAGCTCATGCAGATCGAGATGAAGATGCTGAGGGCCGACATGGACGGGGATGACGAAGAGAAGCAGAAGCTCTCGATGATGGCATCCGCCCTCAGGGCGCGCCGCGATTCCCTGGTGGAGGAGATCAGGGCCATCAACGCCATGCCGGAAGCCCCCGAGGGGCCCGAGCCCGCCGACTGCGGCGCCTTGGAGAAGCGCATCGAGTCCCTGGAAGCGGACAGCCGCGCCCTCAGGGCCCAGGTGTCCGATATCAGGAACGACCTGTCCGACATCAAGGAGCTCCTCAGGGCCTTGGCCCCCGAGAGGCCCGAGGACTGATCGCGTTCCCCTCCGGGACCGCCCGGAGCAAACCGCTTATCAGCTCTTCGTCCTTCGACAGCCAGAAATCCCTGTCGCAGGCGATGAGCAGCATCTTCTTCGCCCTCGACACCGCGGTGTTGATCACTTTCACTCCTATGTCCGTGGATGAGCTGGTGAAACGGAACGGCACATCCCTGGACTCCACCCCGTTGTCCGCCACGCTGAATATCACCGTGTCCCATTCGCGCCCCTGAGATCCGTGGACGGTCATCACCGAGTCCCTGTACTTCCTTCCCAGCACCCTTTTCAGGAGGCGGAGCTGCACCGTGTACGGGGTGAGCACGACGACCCTGTCGGGGTCGATGGGGTTCTGCCTCAGATAATCCCTTATGGCGTATGCCTCGCCCCTGTTCTCCCTTCCGTTCCGCTCGGAGCAAGTGGCGTCGATGCACGCGATGTCCAGGTCGCTTCCGGGGACTCCAGATATGCCGTTCCTGTACACATAGCGGTCGAGGATGGAAGCCAGGTTGGATCCGAAGCGATGGGATTCGGTCAGGTCTGCGCGCCCCGTGAGGATATGGTCCGGAGGGAGCGATTCCAGGAAGGACCTCCTGACCGATGAGGGGCCGGCGTCGATAAGCTGCTCGCAATACAGCGCGGACATGTTCCACAGGTAGGCGTCCCTCAGGCTGCCGCCCTTGGAAGCGGACTCCTCCAGAAGCTGCTGGTCCAGGACCGACACCGGAGGGAGCTGCATATGGTCTCCGAGGAACGCAACGGGTACGCCGTTGGTGAACAGCGAAGCGGCCTGGAGGAGGCCGCAGTATCCCGCTTCGTCGAGGAATATCCTGTCAACGTCCAGCTCGATGCGCTTGTCCTCGTCGGACCCCCTGGGGCGGAACCTGGAGATGAACTGCTGGGGCGTGGAGGCGATTATCCTCGCATCCCCGATCCTGGCCTCCACCGACCTCTTCCGGAACTCCTCCGCGTCCAGCTCGAACTGGAGCATCGAGCCCATGAGGTCGGCGTCGGACCAGGCGTCGAACTCGTCTATCTCCGAAGCGGGGCGGTCGCGGCCGTACAGGGATTGGACGATCCCGCGCATCACGTCGCGGATGTCCTCGGTCTCGGCCTCCGCGACCAGGTCCCTGGATCCCGGGAAGGCCAGGAAGAGCCACTTCAGGTCTCCGAACCTGTCCGCTATCATGCGATGGTCCCTGAGCAGGACCTTCCTCCCGGGGCCGGCGTAGATGCCGACTATATCCCTCTGCAGCTCCATGACCTCGGATTCCAGCTCGTCGCAGCATCTCTCCAGCATGACCTCCATCAGGTTGTCCGCGGATTCCAGGCACTGCTGCATTCTCCTGTCGGCCTGGGAGTCCTCGCACATACCTGGATGCTCCTTGAGGAACTCCTTGGTGGGGACTCCGAGGCGGACGATCCCGTCCAGTATGCCGGCGTCGTCCGAGAACGATTTGATCAGGCCTCTCAGGACCTGCTCCACGGAGTTGTTCGTCGGCGCGAAAACTGCGACCTTCTGCCCTGCGTCCAGGCAAGCGCGTATGCAGGTGGCCAGGACGAACTGCGTCTTGCCCGTGCCTGGAGCCCCCCAGACATAGGAGAGGCGGTTGCGCAGCACGCAGTCCACGGCGTCCCTCTGGTTCGGCGTAGGGGAGGAACCGGCAGGGAACGCGGGTTCGGCTGCGGGAGCGTCCGTGACCGGGAGCGTCAGCATCTTGCCGTACTTCCTGTAGAAGTCCCTCAGCGCGATTATCAGGAACTTCATGTCTGCGACCAGCCTGATCTTCGCGGAAGGGTCGGCCATCCTCGCCAGCACATCCGCCCCGGGCCTGACGACGATGGTCTTGGACACCTCGTCGTACCTTGTGAACCCGGCGGAGTCCTCCTTGATCCATTGGGAATCCACCATCAGAGACAGGTTAGACGTGTCGCCGAGCGCGGAATCCAGCTTCAGGACGGCATAGCTCTCCGACACGTAGCATCCGGACACTTCCGTGACCGAAACGCCCAGCGGAGGGTCGGTGGCATACTGCATGAAGTCCAGGTAGTCGTAGACCGCGTCAGCGGAGCAGGCGACGGTCTCGGCGATCGATTCGGGATTCATGCCCCGTTCAAGATTGCCTCAGGCATTTAAAGCGAGCGTGTCATCTTAAGATGGGTAATCCTTAGGATCTCGCCTGTAGAAGCTCGACCAGTTCTCTTCGAGGTTGCTCTCGCCGAATTTCGGGGCCTCGTGGACGAAGGCCTCCCAGTCGATGGGCTCCCGCGAGAGTAGCACGAAGGAGTTGTGCTTCCCGTCGAACTTGATGGAGTCCGGCGAGACGGTGATGTTCACGTCGAAGAGCACGTGGAAATCCAAGTCCTTGTACTCTCCGTCGGGGTCCTCGATGGTGCGGTCCCGGCGGACGCTGTTCATCTTGATGACCTTCCTGAAGAGCTTCCCGTGCCTGACCTTGGTGATCCTGTCCAGGAAGTACCCGTTGCCGAGGTTCAGGGACCAGAAGTCGAGGGTGTCGGCCTGCTCGGGATCCACATCGACGTGCTCCCAGCCGGTGTAATCATCCTTCTTGGTACCTGCATACAGCTTGTATTGGGTTTCCTTGGAAATCAAACTCTCGCCTTCTATGACCGAAAATGCCGCGGATGTATTTGACACGTTCCCCGGCCCGTGCGGAAGATGCGCGAGAGCCTCCGTACAGACGGCTGGACTAGTCGGGCAAGAGTGCCTGCAAAGCGTCCGTTCCTCCGCGCAATGCCTGATTGCTCTCATATATGTGTAGCAGGATTAGGGTCCATGTTCGCCGAAGCGTGCCGCATTGCATCAGAATTCACCAGGCCAGTGGTCATCTCCACCCGTCATCAGAGCGGAGAGGTCAGGACGGAATGCGGAACGTTCACAATCGTCAACAGGGACGGGTGGTTCGTCACCGCCGGGCATCTGTACGATTCCATGGTCAAGTATCAGGGCGACCAGAACAAGATCGCCGAGATCAACGGCCTGAACAAGAACAGGGTGGACGGTCCCGGCGCCCCATCCGGGAAGATCAAGCTGGACCCCGAGTTCATCACCAACCATTCCATGTGGTGGGGCTGGGACGGCACCAGGGTGGAAGAGGTGTTCGTGAACAGGCAGGTCGACATCGCGGTCGGAAAGCTGGGAGGGTTCAACCCCTCCTGGGTGGCCGAGTACCCAGTGCTCAGGAACCCGGAATCGCTCCGCCCCGGCACAAGCGTCTGCCGCATGGGATTCCCGTTCGTGGGGATCAAATCGTCCTTCGACGAGTCCAGGGGCATGTTCAGGATCCCGTCCATCCCTTCCAAGGAAGTGGTGTTCCCCAACGAGGGGATGCACACCCGCACCGTGAACCAGGGCCGCACGGCCGACGGGAAGTACGAGTGCCTGTACGTGGAGACCTCGACGCCGGGCCTCAGGGGCCAGTCAGGCGGCCCCATATTCGACAGCGAAGGACGCTTGTATGCGATCCAGGTCCAGACCCGCCACATTCCGCTGGACCTACATCCGACTGCCGTCTATGACGGGCAGACCATGGTCGAGAACCAGTTCATGAACGTGGGACTCGGAGTCCACATCAAGACGGTCAGGGCCGTCCTCGACGACCGCGGCGTCAGGTATGATGCGGAAGGCGACGAGGACGGGTTCAGGATCACCGGATGAGGATCACCCGACGGACCTGCCCAGCTCGTAGGCGCGATCCATGTACGGGGTACCGGCGACCTCGCCCCTGCGCATTATGCCGGCGGCCTTCACGCATCCGCATTCGACAGCGTCCGGGAGGCAGTCCTTGGTGAACCCGCGGAAGCATTCCAGCGTGAGGTCGAGCATACAGTCGTTCGGATCCGCGGCGGCAGCGATGAAATAGACCCGCTTGCCGGTCATGTCCGTGTAGAACGGGACGCACCTGTCTATCAGGACCTTCATCTGGGCATCGACGGAGTAGAAGTACACCGGGGACGCGAGCACGATGACGTCGGACTCCAGCATGAGCCTGCCGATCTCGTCCATATCGTCCCTGATGACGCACTTGCCCGAGCCGATGCATCTCTCGCATCCGGTGCAGAAGCCGATCTTCTTCTCTGCCACGCGGATCTTGACGACTTCGTTCCCTGCTTCCTTCGCGCCTTCAGCGAACCTGTCGCAGAGCATATCTGTGTTCCCGTTCTTGCGCGGGGAGCCTGAGAGTATGAGCACCTTGGAGCACATGGAGCAAGAATCGGGAAGCTCAGGATAAGAGCGTTTGGCAGAGTTTGTCGCGCTTTCGACAATCGAATATCTCCATCGGACTGATTCCTATGTCCATTCGGAATGGATTTGTATGTTGCAAGTTGGGTACTTGCTATGCGCACCTGCTTCGATTCAGTTAAAATTCCATAATCTAACATCATAAGTTCTGTAAATTTAGTCATATGTTGTAATTTCTAACTGATATCGTCAGTTCTATCCATCATCGTGTAGATAGCGCTTAACCCTGTGCCGCTTCAAATACTGTATTTGACCAGATATGGCGATATGATAGCGCTATCCTTCATGGTTCACGAACCATCTTTCAATCTAACCATTTATTAATAGACATAAAACCGTTAATTGGATGTATAATCCAATCCGAGGTGAAAAACTGGCGAAAGACGACAGATACAAACTGCTGGCGATCATAGGATGCCTGATGATGGCCTGCACTGCTTTGCCCGTCGCGGCAATGACGAGCAGCACCGATGCGGATCCTGCATACCCATCGGCAAATTCCAACGATTACTGGTTCAGCGGCGCGCTGATGGAATCACTCTCCGACTCCGTGGGGATAAGCGACGACAACTACAAAGTCGGCTGGACTCTGGATAACGCACGGGGATACGCAATATCCGGCGACTACGCATACGTCTACACGGGCGACAGCAAGATCAACAAGGTCAGCCTCGAAAACGGAACGATCGTCAAGAGCGTACCCACGACCGCGACGGCCTATGACTTCGACTGGCCTACGGTGAACGGCGATCTGGTGCTGGATCCGATGTCTGGGAACGTCTACGACCTGGACCTCGTCCAGCAATACCAGATCGACGCGACCAGCTGCCAGGCCTACTACGACGACGGATTCTGGTACGTGGTCCAGAACAACATGGAATGCAAGTGCTTCTCGGCGACCGACGAGGATCCATCCTCGGCGACGAACAAACAGGAGCCTGTGTGGACGAGCAAGCTCACGTTTTATCTCGACTCTTTCACCCTTCCTGTGTCCCTCGCGTTCGGAAACAAGACATTCTACTACCCGGGGGTCATCACCGGCGACAAGGACACCCGCATGCTGTACTGTGTCGACAAGGCCACCGGGAAACAGCTGGACTCCTTCGAGCTGACAGAGATCAAGGGCACAAAATGGAACAGCGGATTCATCTCCTGTTTTGACGACACTGTCTACATGGCCACCCATTGGGACACCATGTTCGAACCCGTAGGTGACGGCACCAAGCCCGTCTTCGTGAAGATGCCCCTCAAGAGCGACGGGACTTTCGATTCCGGTTCGGTAAAATATATGTGCAACGGCGTCGACAACTCGTACTCCTCGAAGATGGTGAAGGTCGGAGACCTGGGATTCGCCCAGACAGGGAGGAGCTTCATGGTCTTCGACCTGAAGAACGACGACAAGATCATCGCGAAGACCGATGTGGACACCAGGCTGAGCAAGACCTACAGCAACATCGCAGTGGCATGCGGCAGCTATGACCTCGTGTACGGATATGTTTCCCCTGCCGGCATACCGACGCCTATCGTCGAACCGATGGACGGGCTCATATGCTTCGAGTACAGGATCTCAACCAACGAGATCAGGACCTTCGACCTGAAGGTCGGAGCCAACGAGACGACCTCGAACATAGGCATAAAGATCGGCCCCGACGGGCAGATCATCTTCGAGAAGAGCAACTCCACCCTCTACTGCATCACCCAGGCCCAGAAGACCTACACCGTCAAGTTCGACAGCAACGGGGGAAGCGGCATCATGGCCCATGCCACCGGGATCTCCGGGACGTACACGCTGCCCGCATGCACATTCACCGCCCCTGCGGGGAAGGTCTTCGACGCCTGGTCGCTGTCTGCATCCGGCCCCGCCATATCCGGCACGACCATCGACGTGAGCGCAGACACCACGCTGTACGCCCTCT
>CAVHMZ010000056.1:0-4117 GCA_963637225.1 Segatella hominis | reverse complement strand
ATCTGCTTCCTCAATGCGTCGAGCTCCTCCTTGCAGCCCTCCGCATAGGCTTCGGCGTACTTCTTGAGACGGTGGGTGAGCACCATCGGAGCGACCTCCGCGAAGTCCTCCCTGGATATCGAGGGCCTTCCGTGCAGGGCGGCGTATGCCCTGGCGGAGCGGATCAGCGCAAGGTCGGAGCGGTGCCCCTCCATCTTGAAATGAGCTGAGATCTTGGCGGCGCAGCGGATGGCATCATCGTCGATCGGAATCTTGTGGATCAGCTCCCTGGCATCGGAGATCTGCTTCCTCAATGCGTCGAGCTCCTCCTTGCAGCCCTCCGCATAGGCTTCGGGGTCTTCGTCGTACTGCATGCGGCGGCGGATGACCTCCATCCTCGATTCGAGGTAATACTCTTCTTTAACATCCACCGACAGCCCGAACCTGTCCAGGAGCTGCGGACGCAAGTCGCCCTCCTCGGGGTTCATGGTCCCTATTAATATGAATCTTGAAGGATGGGAGAAGGAGACGCTCTCCCTCTCCACGTAGTTGCGGCCCATGGCAGCGGAATCCAAGAGGAGGTCGACGATGTGGTCGTCCAGCAGGTTGATCTCGTCCACGTACAGTATGTTCCCGTTGGCGCCGGCCAGGATGCCGGGCTCGAACCTCCTCTTCCCGGTCTCCAGAACGTGCTCCAGGTCGAGCGTCCCCGCCACCCTGTCCTCGGTGGCGTTCAGGGGGAGCTCCACCACCTTCGTGGGCACCTCGGCGGATTCCAGCCCGATGCCGGCGGCCAGCTTCTCGGCGCACTCCGGGCAGAGCTTCCCTGGCTGGGAAGGGTCGCATCCGAACCTGCATCCCTTGACCGCGCGGTGCGGAGGGATGAACTGCGGGATCGAGCGGACTGTGGTGGATTTAGCCGTCCCCTTGCTGCCCTTGATAAGGACCCCGCCGATACCGGGATCCACTATGTTCAGGAGCAGTGCGTTCTTCATCTCCTTCTGTCCGACCACGCGGACGAACGGGAATGCTGCCATGTATGCCGATGCCATCTGATTACCTTCTCTTCATTGAACAATATTGATCCTTCATGGTCGAGTATGGATGTAACCCATATCCATTAGATGCTGTAAAAACAGCCATTTTTTACATTATTGAAGGCATTTTTGACCATTTTTGGAACGTTGATTCCAGACAAAAACACTTCTAAAATTCAATCACAGAATATTCTATTTATATTTTTTTATTGAATTTCGATGAGTCCCGATTACCATTTATTAACCTTTTGATTGATGCCGTGTTTTGTTGAGCAAAGCATCGATTTTAATGAATCCAACAATAAAATTTAAATAATCATGGATATAATTTCTTGTCGTGAACGTTGAACTGACGTTCCAAGGAGGAAACAAAATGGCAACAAGAACTCCGATCTACCCGTCTAACCAGAGTCAGAACGGGATAAAGTTCGAGCTCTTCAGCAAAGATGAAGCTCGCAAGATCGATATGGCCACGAGAGATGTCCTGGAGAACTACGGTGTCCAGGTGTCCGACGTCGAGGCCAGGCAGCTTTTCAGGGATGCCGGGTGCGAGGTCTGCGAAGAGACGATGATCGTCAAGATCCCCTCTCACGTCCTCGACAAGGCGCTGGCGACCTGCCCCAGCAAGTACTACCTGTACGGCCGCGACGAGGAGAGGACGTTCCCTCTCGAGTGGTGCGGAAAGGTCAACTACACCTGCTTCGGAACCGGGATCCAGGTGTGCGACTACAAGGGCCACGGGGAGTTCCAGACCCGCGACTCCAACGAGCAGGACCTTGCCAACATCGCCAAGCTGTGCGACGCGATGGACGGCCTCAGCTTCTTCTCCCTCCCCGTCTCCGCAAGGAACTGGGCCGGGAACGGATCCGAGGATGTCCACGAGGCTTACACCTCTATGAAGAACACGACCATGCACTTCCACCACATCGACCCCGTCGCTGACAACGTGAAGTACTACTTCGAAATGGTCAAAGCGTACTACCACGGCGACGAGTACAAGGCGCTGAACTACCCCATCATGTCGATGCTGGTCTGCCCCACCTCGCCCCTCGAGCTGTCCTACAACGCGGCCCAGTGCATCATCCAGGGAGCCAGGTACGGTATCCCCGTGAACGTCCTGTCCATGGCCATGGCCGGCGGGTCGTCCCCCGTGTTCCTCGCGGGGACCCTCGTGACCCACAACGCCGAGATCCTGTCCGGAATCGTGCTCTCCCAGCTGGCGAAGCCCGGTGCGAAGATCATGTACGGATCCTCGACCACCACTTTCGACCTCAAGAGAGGGACCGCCCCCGTCGGATCCCCCGAGCTCGGACTGATCAGCGCAGCCGTCGCCAAGATGGGCCAGTACTATGGCCTCCCCGTGTTCACCGCGGGCATGTAGACCGACGCGAAGGTGCCTGACGAGCAGGCCGCCCACGAGAAGACCATCACCTCCCTGGGAGCAGCCCTGGCCGGAGTCAACATGATCTACGGATCCGGAATGCTGGAGCTCGGGCAGACATTCTCCCTCGAGCAAATGGTCATCGACAACGACATCATCATGATGGAGAGGAAGTTCATGGAGGGGGTCCCCGTCTTCGACGAGACCCTCGACATCGACGAGATCAAGGCTGTGGGAGTCGGGAACGACTTCATCTCCCAGCCCACCACCATGGAGAACTTCGAGATCGCCTCCGACCCCAGGGTCTTCGACAGGCGCATGCTCGGAGAGTGGACCGCCGACGGAAAGAAGGATGCAGTCGATGTCGCTCACGACATCGTCGTCGACATCCTCGCAAACCATGAAGTGAAGCCGGTCGACGCAGACGTCGATGCGGCGTGGCAGGAGATCTGCAAGGCCGCTGACCAGGCCTACTTCGACAGGGTCAAGAAGCTCGAGGCAGAGTGATTATCATGGTTACACAGCAAGAAGCAAACAGCAAGGCAAAGGAGTGCGTCCTCAAATACGACGTCAAGGGCGCCAAAGCGATCGCAGAGCAGGCAGTCGCCGAGAAACTGGACCTGGTCGACCTCATCGACAACGGCTTCACCGCCGGGATCAACGAGGTCGGAGAGCTCTTCGCCCAGAAGAAGCTCTTCCTCCCCCACATCATGGCCGCAGCCAACGCGCTGAACACCGGAATGGATGTCATCACCCCCAACCTGGGGAACGCATCGACCTCCTCCCGCGGAAAGTTCGTCATCTGCACCATCGAGGGAGACATCCACTCCATCGGAAAGGACATCTGCGCAATCATGCTGAAGGTCGCCGGGTTCGATGTCGTCAACCTCGGACGCGACGTCAAGCTCTCGGAGATCATCAAGTCCTGCAAAGAGAACAACGCTGTCGCAGTCGGGACCTCCGCTCTCATGACCTCCACGATGGTCAACCAGAAGACCTTCGAGGAGATGATGAAGAAAGAGGGCCTCAAGGGCAAGTGCCTCACCAACGTGGGCGGGGCGCCCGTCACCCAGCAGTGGGCCGACGAGATCGGAGCAGATGTCTACACCGAGACATCCACCGACATCGCCCCCAAGATGATCGCCGCCCTCGACGGATGATCTGAACCTCAAACAGCCATGCCTTCGGGCATGGCCCCTTTACTCTATCTCCTCCGGGGCGCCGGCAGGCGCCCGGAACTCTCAGTCATCCAGGGGCGGGAGAACACCCGCCCCCTCCGACACTGACTTCTCTTTTCAGGCTCGCTGTTCCCGGCCGATCGTTGCAACGGCTATACCGCCAGTTGCCGGATCAAGCCGAGGAGCCTATTAATCGGGATTATCCGTTGTAGCACATCGACGATAGAGAGCACTTCAGATGACATCGTGCAATCCAGCGAGCTGTTCCGACTGCAGGGTGATGCAGCAGCATCGATGCGGCATTGCCCGAACATGATAACCGAAGACTGCCCGTCAGCAATCGGTGCGGATAGCTTAGCCGCCGGATGGAAGCTGCGACAAGCATGCATCGCCGCTACCCCTCCTTGACTGCAACAGGACATAAAGCATGGCCTCTGCAATGTAGCTTTTCCGATGAGGCCGGTTCAGCCGGATCCAGGCAAGGCGACCGTTGCCAGAACAAGGCAACAACAAAGACTGCCCGCCATCGGCAACGCGGATAG
>CAVHMZ010000055.1:0-3627 GCA_963637225.1 Segatella hominis | reverse complement strand
GTATTGCGATTCAGCAACCGTAAATGCCCGCACCCGTACCAGATTTGAAAGAACTGAAGGTTTCCAAGGAGAGCATCTTCTCGGGACTGACCAACCTGGTCGTGAGCGATGTCCTGACCGTCGATCCGGAGGACTCTTCAGAGGAGTTCTACGGGTTCACGCCGGAAGAAGTGAAGAAGCTGTTCGAAGACATGGGCTCCCCGGAGAAGTTCGAAGAGGCCAAGGAATGGTACGACGGTTACCGCTTCGGCGATACCGGGATATACAGCCCCTGGAGCGTGATGGGCTACGCCAGCTCCGGATTCCAGCCAAAGCCGTACTGGATAAACACAAGCGACAACTCCGTCATCGGAGATATGCTGGAATGCTCCGACGACATCGTTTACCAGAACCTCGGAAAGCTCTGCTCCGGCGAGGAGATCAAGACCGAGCTGGATGTCAACGTGTCATACGGGGAGCTGCGCGACAGCGCCTCCGCATTGTACTCCGTGATGGTCATGACCGGATATCTCACCGCGGTCGGGTCCGGAAGCAAGTACAAGGTGCATATCCCCAACAAGGAGATCTTCGACGTGTTCGGGAAGGAGATCCTGAACAGGCTGAAGCCGGGAGCTGGATACAAGACCGAGCGCCTGTTCGAATCGCTGATAAGCGGGGATGCAGAGCAGGCGAGATTGTCGCTGGCGAACCTGATGGATGTCCTCAGCGTGAGGATCCTCAGCAGCGAGAGGGTCTATCAGGCCTACATAGCCGGACTGATGTCGATCTACAGGAACAGATACGAGGTGACCGCCGACTACGAAGCCGGCGACGGATACTACGACATCAGGATGAAATCGCTCGGAAGAGGGTCCAGTGTTCTGATAGAAGTGAAGCGCCGCAACAAGAACAACGCGGGCACGAGCATGGACAAGCTGTCGGAGAATGCCCTGCAGCAGATAATCGACAAGGGCTACGCCAGGGGGCTGACGGGGCCGACGATGGCGTACGGGGTCGCGTTCAACAAGAAAGACGTGTTCGTCTCCCACAGGGAGATCTGAGCGATTCCGTCGGATGCGCATATCTGCACTGTGCTAAACGCGGGCATGGAGGGCCTGATCCGCGAGGCCGAGCTGGTCGGACAGGAGCGGCTCTTCGGCGGATCCCGCAACTGTTGAAATACGGTCAGCTCCATCAGGCTGCATGGCCTCCGACAGACCAGACAATGGAGCATGCGGCTCCTACAGGGTCAGGCTGACCCTGTGCGACAGCGACCCGCCCATAGTGCGCGAGATCGCAGTCCCGAAGTTCGCCACGCTCTTCGACCTGCACAACAGCATCCAGTCCTGCTTCGGCTGGTCGGACTATCATATGCACGTGTTCTCATACGGCGGTGATGAGTTCGGGATCCCGAGCGACGACTTCCCGGACTGGGAAGACGAGACCCTCGTCCTCCTCTCCGATTTCGAGGACGACGAGCTCGACTACAACTACGACTTCGGAGACAATTGGCATATCGCCGTCGAGATCCTAGGCGACGCTCCGAACGACAAGAGATGGACCGAGCTCCTCTCCTGGGAGAACGACGGCCCTCCGGAAGACTGCGGAGGAATCTACGGATTCTACGAGAAACTTGAGACGCTGTCCGACCCTTCGTCCGAAGATTATGAGGATGTCGCCGAGTTCATGGAAGGGCATGAGTTCAATGAAGAGGATGCCATCAACCGCCTGCATTGCCTCATGCCCCAGGGCATAAGGCCGATCGAAGCCTACATCGCAATGCCGATCATCCCCATGATGCTGATGATACCGGTCTGCGCCGCATCGCCGGAACCGATCGCATTCGACCTGGAGGCAGAGCTCCCCTTCATCATCACCGACAGGCCCATCAGGAAATCCAAGAGGCGCGACGGCATCGAAGAGCCCCCGAAGGTGTACAGGAAGGACGTGATAGCGGATCCCGAAAGGTATGTCGTCTTCTCCGAGGACCCTTCGAAGATCTTCATAGACATCGCCGCCGGATTCTTTGAAGAGCATTCCATCCCCCTGCCGAGCGCGTGCTCCAACAGCATGGAATTCCTCGACAAGGTCATAGGTGCTATCGACAGGAAAGGACTGTTGCCTGAATGGGACGACTTCTTCATGCCTTCCGTGTGCAGGCACGTGTACGACTGGGCGGCCGAGCATGACATATACTTCATAACATTGGAGGAGCCCGCCCTGTCGCCGCTGGAGACCATGTTCAAGGGCTTCCATGACGCGGTCGAAGACGGCGAGGATCCCGAAGAACTCATAGAAGCCCTGATGAAATCTGCGGGAATGAAGGACGGGAAAAGCTGAAAGGCGCCTTTCCCGTTTTCAATTTATAAAGGGGGGCTGTCCCCCCGTTTTTTCGGATCTCAGTAAGAAACGCCCTGCCAGAGCATGGCGTTGGCGACCTTCTCGAAGCCGGCGATGTTGGCTCCGGCGACGAGGTTGCCCTCCATCCCGTACTTCTTGGCGGCGGCGGCGGCCTCGTTGTCGATGGTGACCATGATGTCCTTCAGCTTGGCATCGACCTCCTCGAAGGTCCAGGACAGCCTGGCGCTGTTCTGACACATCTCGAGGGCGGAAGTGGCGACCCCTCCTGCGTTGGCGGCCTTGGCGGGGCCGAAGAGGACTCCGGCCTTCTGGAAGGCGGCGATGGCGCCGGGAGTGCTGGGCATATTGGCTCCCTCGGCGACGGCGAAGCATCCGTTGGCGATGAGCTTCTTGGCATCGTCCTCGTTGAGCTCGTTCTGGGTCGCGCAGGGGAGCGCGATGTCGCAGGGGATGGACCAGATGCCCTTGCCCTCGGTGTACTTGGCGGTGGGGACGTAGTTGACGTAGGTCTTTATCCTGTCCCTCTTGACCTCCTTGATCTCCTGGAGGGTCCTGTAGTCGATCCCGTTGTCGTCCCGGATGTACCCGTTGGAGTCGGAGACGGCGATGACCTTGGCTCCCAGCTGAGTGGCCTTCTGGCAGGCGTAGATCGCGACGTTCCCGGATCCGGAGATGACGACCTTCTTGCCCTCGAAGGACTTGCCGTTGGCCTTCAGCATCTCGTCGGTGAAGTAGCACAGGCCGTATCCGGTGGCCTCGGTCCTGGCGAGGGACCCGCCGGATCCGATGGCCTTCCCGGTGAGGACTCCGGTGAACTCATTCTGGAGCCTCTTGTACTGGCCGAACATGTACCCGATCTCCCTTCCGCCGACTCCGATGTCGCCTGCGGGGACGTCGGTGTCGGGACCGATGTGCTTGGCGAGCTCGGTCATGAAGGACTGGCAGAAGCGCATGATCTCGTTGTCAGACTTGCCCTTGGGGTCGAAGTCGGACCCTCCCTTTCCTCCTCCTATGGGGAGGGTGGTGAGGCTGTTCTTGAAGATCTGCTCGAACCCGAGGAACTTCAGGATGGACAGGTTGACGGAGGGGTGGAGCCTGAGCCCGCCCTTGTAGGGTCCGATGGCGGAGTTGAACTGGACGCGGTACCCGCGGTTGACCTGCACGTTGCCCCTGTCGTCCAGCCAGGAGACGCGGAACATGATGATCCTCTCGGGCTCGACTATCCTCTCGATGATGGCGGCCTTCTGGAGCTCGGGCCTGGCCTCGACGACGGGCTGGAGGGACTCG
>CAVHMZ010000054.1:0-17972 GCA_963637225.1 Segatella hominis | reverse complement strand
TTTGGAGCAGATGTATAACTGGTTCAAAAAACCTCCGATTTTGGCCTCCAGCCGGCCCCCTCCGGAGACCGTTCCTGCACCCCCTGTACTCGCCAATCAGGCATCTCCCCTGCCTCTAACCGCAACGGCCGCAGCATCCTTTATCCCCCTCCGTCCGATTCCCCGTCCCGATGATCATAAGCGCCAGCCGCCGCACAGACATCCCAGCGTTCCACTCCGAATGGATGATGAACCGCCTCCGCGCAGGCTACGCGCTGGTCCGCAACCCCGTTTCCAGAACGACAATCAACAGAATCGACCTCTCAAGGGACAACGTGGACTGCATCGTCTTCATCACCAAGGACCCGAGCCCCATGGCCGAGCACATCGGGGAGATCGGCAGGATGGGGCACACCGCCCTCTTCCAGGTCACCATGACCCCGTACCACAGGGACATCGAGCCCTACGTCAGGTTCAAGGCGGACATCTCCGACTCCTGCGAGGAAATCTCCCGGATGATCGGCAGGGACAGGATAACCTGGAGGTACGACCCCGTGATCCTCAGCAGGGGCATCGGCATGGACTACCACCGCCGGAAGTTCGAGATGCTGTGCAGAGAAGCTTCCAGATGGACGGACAGGTGCATCTTCAGCTTCGTGGACATCTACGGCAAGCTCATCAGGCTGGAAGAAACGGGAACCGTCAGGCGCATCTCCCGTTCCGAGAAGGAGGAGTTCGCGAAGATGGCATCCGGGATCGCGAGAGACCACGGCATCGCCCTCACCCATTGCTGCGGTGCCGAGGACTTCTCCCAATACGGCATCGAGCCCAGAGGATGCATCGACAGGGAGACCATGAGGACGCTGGACATCCCCTACGAGACGCAGGACGTCCCCGTGCGGGAAGGATGCAGGTGCGTCAAGAGCATCGACATCGGCGAATACGACACCTGCGGCCACGGATGCGTCTACTGCTACGCCGGCCGCCGGGAGGATCCTCTGGGACGGAGGCGCGTCTACAGCGAGGAATCGGAGCTCCTGTGGGGCGCCGTCATGCCCCGCGACAGGATAGTGGACCTGAAAGGCAGGAGCTCCTATCGCCTCGATTCCTACCGTGGCGATGCCCGGGATCGCTGACGCCTCCCAACGTGCCGAGTTGGACAGACCCCCCTGTGGCGACGGCTCCGCCGTCGCCTATAACCTGAATTCGCATATCTCTAGTAGCCAGACTCCGCTCGGAAATTCGGGATGACATAGATCGATCAAAAACATCATAAAATGCCTATCTACATCTCATAATCAGACCTATATTGAATAGCATGATATAAAATTCATATAGGACTTCAACTATATCATTATATAGTAAAGCGATGTGTCGCACTATTCTTGATGGAAAACAGGATGGGGGGTGCCATGATCACAAAGGAGCAGATTTTCTCAAATGATTTTCAAGTATGCTTGAAAATATACGAGTTTAACCAGAGGAACGAAAAGATCTGGTTCAACAAGCTCGTCAAGGAGATGAATGGAACACCTACCCAGTTAACAATATCCAAATCCTTGGACAAACTGTTCGACAGAGGCGTGATTGACGGAGAATGGGAAATATCCGGGCCGTTGAGGGGGTCGCGGGCTACCTTTTCAAGGAACAAAAAGATATCTGCGCAACATCACATCCAGTGAACCATTCCCGGAGCAGTACAAAGGCGCAAAAATCGTATTATTCGATGATTCAGTCGAGTATAGATGAGAAAACAATGCAATCGTGCATAGACCACATCAGAGATGTTTCGATGAATCACATTTTGAACGAAAGAAATCGTGAAACGGCCCAACTGATGCTTAACGGATTGCAAGATTGTCACAACCACTTCTTCCCACCTCGTAGTGGATAAAACGTAGTCACCTCTCCAATTCATATACGCACAACCTCTAACCCGTCACATGGACTTCCTGTCTGTCCTACTCATCGGGATCGGCCTCTCCATGGACGCCTTCGCGGTATCGCTCTGCAAAGGCCTCGCCCTCAAGAAGCCATCCGTCAAGAGCATCGTGGTCATCGGCCTCTGGTTCGGGGCGTTCCAGATGATCATGCCAATTATCGGGTACTATCTGGGGAGCTCCTTCTACTCCCTGATAGCGGACTACGACCACTGGATCGCGTTCATCCTCCTTGCCGCCATCGGCCTGAACATGATCCGCGAATCCTTCTCCGGCGAAGACGATGAAGGCATCGACGGCAGCATCGGCATCTGGACGATGCTCGTCCTGGCCGTCGCCACCAGCATCGATGCCCTTGCGGTGGGGATATCCCTTGCGATGACGGGAGACAGCATATTCGCCTCCGCGTCCATCATCGGGATCACCACCTTCGTCCTTTCCGCCGCGGCAGTGAAGCTGGGGAGCAGGTTCGGGGACAGGTTCGGCAGCAAGGCGGAGCTTCTCGGAGGGATCATCCTCCTGCTGATAGGCCTGAAGATCCTGCTGGAGCACAGCGGGATCATCTGAGCTTGGCATTTCTGCTACTGACGCTGTAAGGATCGTCGTGCGCTCTAGGAAATACCCATCTTAAGACTGCACAATGAGATTATATACTCATAATGCGACACGCCGTTCACCAGGGAGGGAGTCTGGACGCAGACTTCCGATCTGCGTCCGGGCAAAGACCCTGAGATTCGTCGGAGGTGAGAAAGATCGCCAAAGAAGAGAACCAGGGCCCCGATGCCTGGCAGCTGACGGCCCTGGTCATTGGTGTGGCCCAACTGATCGTTGGGCTGCTCCAGCTGGTGTATCGGTGATACGCCGGCCAGGCCAGTGCATCATGGATGCACCAGCAATCGATGCATCGCGAGATGCATCAGCAAACCTCTTACCTACCCGTCAGGGCAGGGTTCTCAGGCTCTGTTCCTGTTACAGGCATGGTAGTATAAAAATCCGTCTTCAATCAGAACAAACCGTCCTACACGAACCGCATCTAACCAACGAAGAAGACGACCGGGATCCTGAGGCCCGGCAGCCGACAGCCCCGGCCATTGGTGCGGCCCGACCGATCGTCGGGCTGCTCCGGCGCATCATGAGATGCAGCAGCAGATCTCTGCCCACCCTTCCGAGAAGAGCCGAAGCCGGCATCCGCGATCCCGTCGCGGCTATATGACACCGAGCCGGGCCCGGGATCTCACTGGGACTCGGCGGGAGCCTCTGCGTCGGCCTTGTCCATGAGGAGGAGCCTCCTCACGTACACGTCCACCGCATCGGGCTCGCTGTGGGCATCCTCGGCGCTGCTCTTCCTGTTCAGCAGCTTCCCGATGACGGAATCCTTGGAGCTGGGCATCAGCGATTCCAGCATGGACTCGTTGGCCTTCAGGGAGGTGTCGTCCCAGGAGGACATGATGCGCTTCATGTCCTCGCTCGTCATCCCCGCGGTGTACTTCTGCAGGTCCGAGCTGATCAGGTCGTACACATGGAGGTCGGCCATGTCGTCGTCCTCGTATGTCTCTGGGTTGTACCCCATCTTCGCGAGGTAAGCGTCTATGATGCGGATCAGGCAGGCCATGTTGCGGTGGTACTCAACCGCCCTGCGGAACAGGAGAGGGATGATGTCCTTGAAGACCTCCCTGCCCTCGTCTCCCAGCGATTCCATCAGGGCCTCGCAGTCGTCGTAGACGGTATAGAAGAAGAACGCCTTGCAGGACTCGCCTGTGTCGGCATGGATCTCGTCGCAGAGCTTGTCGATATACTTGACAGGGTCGAAGTCGATGTACTCCTTCTCTTTGGAGTAGATCATGTCCGCGATCGACCTCGCCATGATGCACACGTAGGCATCGATCTCGGTGAACGATGTCATCGCCTCAAGCCCTTTCTTCCAGTCGATGGCCGCTTTGCCGTCCTCGCCCAAGTAGGCATAGACGGCTCCCCTCACGAAGAGGGCATCGGCATCCGGAGACTGCTCGGCCAGGTCTGTGGCGATGGCCAGGGCTTTCTTCGGGTTGCCGTCGCGGATCGCGGAAAGGGCATCCCTGAACGCGGAGCCGGCCGCCCCTTCCGAGATCAGGCCCTCGATGCTCATACGGTCAGAGTAGATATTCTTCCCGCAGCTCTGGCAGACATACCCGGACTCATTGTCGGAGCCGAGCTCCCCGCCGCAGTAGGGGCAGAACATCAGCTTGATATCCATGCTCATGAGGAAACATTGACCGTATATGATGGTTGCCCATGGCGGATGCCTGATAATCCGCGTTGTCCGATGTTTCTGTCCATGTAACGCCGATAAGCCGCTGGCCCGAGCGTTTCGGCGCAAGCCGGGACGGCAGGGCCGGGGGCGGACCCAGCACCGCCGGGATGCCAGGTAGTAAGCGCCGTTAAGAGCTTATGCCCGCATCGCCGGGATCCCTGCGGAATAAGGAAGCGCATGGCGTTCCGCCGCGCAAGCCGGCGGCCGTCCGGCGCCCCGACGCAGTCAGGACGCCTTGGCCGGCGGGCACTCCAGCATCACGGATACGCGGTTGGCCACGCCTTCCGGCTTCTCTCCGACGTTCGATTCCGAGCCGGGAGCGCACTCGCAGTAGCGGTACTTCACCCCGTAGTAAGAATAGTATGTCCCTGTCGCGCCGTCGATCTCGGCTCCGGAGGCCGTATGGCCCGGGAACAGGAGGAGGCAGGCGTTGTGCCCCAGCGCCGCCATGATGGAGCTGTACAGGATCGCCCCGTCCGCATCGCTGGAAGCCTTGGTGAACAGGGTTTCCACAGGATACCTCCACAGCCCGTCGCCGTCCGCAACCGTGCCGAGGGACTGCACGAACTTCAGGATGAACTCCGCCTCGGCGGCTTCGTCCATCTCCGATGCCATCTTGTGCAGCTCCGAGGCCAGCGACTTCACGTACTTGTCGCCGGGCGTCATGAACCTGGCCGACTCGGGCCCGGTGTAGCATCTCTTGGCATCGGCATCCATCCCCTTGTACGCCAGATAGTCGGAGTACAGGAACGTCTGGCTCAGGGCATACCCCGTCTCGCCGTACGTCCAGGAGTAATCGACCTTCACGTTCCCGTCGCACCTGTACTCCAGGAGCCAATTGCGGTCGGTGCCGTCCGGATCCTTTCCTGAAACGTACACGCTGTACGTCCCCGCCTCGGAGAACGTGTACGACGGGGCCGCCCCGCTGAGGATATCGACGATCGAGCTGTCCAGGTCGCAGGTGACCGTCCAGGTCGCATCGGCCAGCTGGAAACCTGTCCCCAATGCGATCGTGTCCCCGATGGATGCGTCGATCGTCCCGTCGACCGCCCTGGCCTCCAGGAAGACGTCGACCGCCCCCACCTCGTACCTCAGGGTCAGGTCCTTCGACAGCAGCTTTCCGCTGATATCATACCATCCGCCGAACGACGCGCCGTCCGACAGGACGGCCGTGGCGGTCAGGACCATCCCCGGGGTGCGGATGCCGTCGTAGCCGGCGAGGATCCCGTAGCCGCCTTGGATCGTCACATAGACGTCATGGGCCGGCTGGACCTCGATGTCCTCGGCGTAAGCCAGCGTCATGTGCAGCCGGGGCCCGTCGCATTCCGCCCTGTACAGTTTCCCGTCGTCGATGCCGTACCAGAGCTTCAGGCCGTTGCCGTCGGGGGACTCCGTCCTGTACACGTTGCAGTCCACGTCCCCGGACTTCCCGGGAACGGAGCCGGTGCCTTGGAAGTCCAGATAACCGGCCAGGTCCGACCCCCAACCGGAACCGGTCTCGTTGATGGCCCAGTTCTTCACCACCGCCCCGAACCTGTACTCGGTCAGCTTCAGGTCGTAGTCGATCTGCACGAAGTACGACAGCTCGTAAGGGCTGTAGTAGAGGCTGGAGACCGTCACCGTCCCGGAGAACTTCACCGTGTGCGCCCCGTCGTCCCAGTACCCCTCCGCGGAATACTCTATCCCCGAAGGGCTGGTGTCGGTCCCCCATCCGGCGTACAGGGCGATGTCCCCTGCCGTCCCGGAGGAGAATCCTTTGAACATATGCGTGCAGGCCTCGTCGGTGTACCATCCGGTGAAGATCATCCCGTCTCTCGTCGCGGGCTCCAGGATGACATCGTCTCCTTTGCTGTACGCATCCGGATTGGAAGGATCGTTCTCCCCTCCGTTGAGCTCGTAGGAGATCTCGAAAGGCCCCCTGCTGTAGACATCCTCGCTGATCATGGCGACCGCGAAGACGCATGCGACTACTGCGATAATGCCCGCTGACAGGGCTGCATCCTTCCATCCGATGGTATCGACCGAACCTGCCTAACCTGTCGTCAGTCATAATAGTGACGATGGGATGTTCCGCCGCAGGCGATGCGCAAAGGGCATCGCACGGCCTGCGGCAGGGGCGCGGCCCCTGCCCTTCCCCCGCCTCCGGCCTAACCCGCATCCGCATCAATCATATACCGAAGCCATCATAGCAACCGCCGATGGGGAAGAAGAGCAACCTCGCAATCGTCGCCGCGCTGGGCTTGTGCATGCTCATGAGCAGCCTCAACTGGATGTACATGCGCATACCGCACTACTACATCATGATCCAGACCGGCTCCGACCTCGCCGGCTGGCTGCTCTCCGGGTACATCATCGCAGAGGTGTCCACCGTCATCATCGCCGGGGCCCTCATGGACAGGCTCGGCCCGAAGGACGATATCGTCCTCGGCACCACGCTGTTCTTCGGAGCCGCAATCGGCCTGTGCATGGCCGAATCCGTGGAGATGATGGTCGCCTTCCGCGTTATCCAGGGGTGCGGCGCAGGGTTCCTGTTCACCGTCGCATTGGCGTTCGTGGGGAAGCTGCCGAAGAGCAAGCGCCTGGATCCCCACAAGGTCATGACCCTCGCATTCAGCCTGGGATCCCTGTTCGGCACCGCCGTCGGGTACTTCTTCACCGCAGACATCCAGAACTGGAAGGCCATGGTTGTCATCAGCGCGTTCATCGTCCTCGTCTCCGGGACCGTCGCCTACAGGAACCTTCCGGACCTGCCCCGCCAGTTCGTCCGCGACGTGCCCGGGATGGCCCTCACCCTCCTCACGATCGCGGCGGTCATGAGCTACACCCAGATGGTGAACGACGAATTCGATCTGTTCAGCTACGAGAGCCTGGCCTTCGCGGAGATGTGCATCATACTCGCAGTCCTCCTCATCTGGGTGGAGAGGAGGGCCAAGGATCCCATCATCCCCCACGGCATCGGGAAGCACGAGATCGGCCTCATGGCGGGGATGTTCCTCGCAGGGTTCTGCGGGCTGGGGATGCTCCAGTTCCTCGTGCTGTTCATGATGGTGTCCTACGGAGTGACCCTCTACGCGGCGAGCAGGATGCTGCTGTGCCTCCTCGCAGGCGGGATAGTGACGTCCCTGCTGGGCATGAAGCTTGTCTACAAGGACGGGATACGCCCCATGGTCCTGACCGGGTCCGTCCTGATCGCGATCGCGTTCATGGGCGCGTTCGTCCTCCTGCCCAGAGGCATGGCCGGAGTCGGGGTCTCGCTGTTCGGCATGGGCCTGGGCTTCGGGCTGATCATTACCGAGATGCTGACGAGCCTGCAGGCTGTCGCCAGCCAGAAGCACGAGGGCGCCATGACGGGCATCCTCATGGCCTGCCGTTTCACCGGGATCATCCTGGGGATAGCCGTCTACAAGGGGATAATATTCAACGCCATCAATGGATACATGGAGAGCACGGGAGGCGAGACGATGGGGGACCTGGACGATTGGATCCTGGCCTACTTCACATCCTACGCCCAGGACCTCGTGGCGGTCTTCGAGTCCACCATCAGGCAGTGCTGCGCGGTCGCCAGCATCGCAGTCCTCTCCGTCCTGGTCGTCTGCTATTTCTGCGTCGGCCGCAAGGACATCGGGGCGCCGGAGTTCGTCACCGACGAGGACTGCGGCGGAGGCTCATGCCTTTCCGCGCCATTTGAGGCTCCAGATGGCAGGGGAGACGAAGGTGCGGACGAAGAACGCATCGACCAGGATGCACAGCACCACGGCGAGCCCGAGCTGCGAGAGCATCCGGATGTCTGAGAAGCAGAACACCGCGAAGCATCCCGACAGAACCAGGGCGGCCATCACCAGCACCGGCTGGAGGGAGAGGAGCATCGTCGACGAGGCTTCCCTCCACCCCATGCCCTCCTTCCTGCAGTGCGCTATCCTGTTCTCCTGGACCGCGTTGAACCAGGACCCCATGAGGAAGCACACGGTGATCATGAACACCTGCACCGCCATCGAGACGCTGCCCCAGATCATCTCCATCAGGATGCTGGCGAGGCACAGCGACACCAGCCCGCTGAGGACAGTCGTCACCGCCCCTCTCGCCGCAGTGCCTACGGAACTCGCTATCGACATGACGATCAGGAACATCAGCAGCACCGGGGGCACGGACTTGATGAACCCCGAATCGGCAGAGTCCATGAACTCCCTGTAGATCATCCCGGCGCCGGCGATGAGGATCTCGTCGGCGGCAGAGCCCTCCTTGAAATCGCTCACGGCGGACGAGATCTTCTCGGACGTTTCCAGAGACCTCCCCGATACGGCCGATTCCCTGGTGGCCACCCTTATCATGAGGTGGGTCACGGCCTCGCTCTTGTCCGAGAGCATCTCGTACCCTACCGTCCCGAGGGCCATGTTCAATGCATAATCCATGTACGGCCCGCCGGAGTCCAGGATCTCCTGATAAGTGCTCCCGGCGGCGACCAGGCCCGCGACGGTCCTGTCGTACTCGCCCGCCAGGGTCGGATAGATCTCCTCCACGATGGCGCGCACCTTCGACAGAGCCTCTTCGGGATCGTCGCCTGCGGAATATCCTGCCCGGCTCAGAAGATCCTGCCATGTGACGACGGTGATCACGGAGGCGATGTTTTCCGGGTCGGAGGCTGCCAGCGCTTCGGCGAGGGCCGAAGCCTCGGCTACGGATGCCTCATCGCTCCATTCCAGCATCGCCAACGAGCCGTCCCCGGATAAGGTCCCCAGAGGATGCCCGTACCCGAGCACGACGCTGTAAGGATCCAGGATCCCTCCGAGCCCGTAGCTCTCCAGGACCTCCAGCCCCAGCCGGGAGTCCCCGGTCGCAATGGAATCGGCCATGTCGTAAGGGAGCTTGTCATCATAATTCTCCTGATCGGCAAGGTACCCGGCGCAGCACACCCCCAGGCATGCCGCGACCGCTATGACCGCCATGCCGTGATGGGAGGTCGCCCTGGACACCCCGGCGATGAACCTCCCGAAGGCGCTCCCGATGCGGGTGTACGCGCGGTCGATGCCCTTGGGCATCCTCCTGCTGCCGGCGTCCGCAGTCCAGAACAGCTCGTTCCTCGTCAGGCGTATCAGCGATGCGGGTATCGTCAGAGAAGATACCAGGGATATCATCGTCGCGAACGCAAGGCACGCCCCGATAGCCTCGAACTCCCCCGAACCGACGAACGACAGCGTCACCGCGCAGAAGAACAGGCAGACGGATGTCGATGCGATCGGCGCGAAGGTCCATTCCACGGTGCTCTCCATGGCCCTGTCCATGTCCCCGAGCTTGGCCAGCTCCCTCCGGTAGACGGAGATCACGTAGAGGCAGTTTACGAAGCATAAGACCATCGTGGCTATCAGAACGAGAATCGCAGAAACCACGAAGACACTGGTCATGGAGGCCACGCCGAACAGCGCGGCCGTCGTCGCTATGACGGGAGGCACCATCGACGCGAACATTATCAGAGTGGACACGCCAGACCCGAAGAACAGCCCCGTGAGGATCAGCGTCAGGACGAGCGCTATGATGAACGCGTACAGGGCCATGTCCGAGAACTCGTAGTTCGTGTCGTCGCTCAATGCCGGATTGCCGGTCAGGTAAGCGCTGAAGAAGGCCTCGGGCTCGTACAGCTCGTGCATATAGTCGGATGTGAACGATGCCACGGCATCCCTGAGGGCCTGGGTGTCGTCCATCATGTCGTCGCCGGAGTAATTTTCGTTGTACAGTATCCCCAAGACCATGGCCCCGGACGACAACCCCATGTCCTCGGCTAGGACGGCGACCCCGCCCCTGACCAGGTCGAGCTTCTTGCTCCATTCCTCGGACTTCGCGAACCTGGACTGGATGTAGTCGGAGTACGCTGGTATGCCGGCCTCCTCGTCGCCTATCAGCTGCCTGTACCCGTCGCGGACATGGTACTCCACCACGAGCAGAGGGATGCGGAACTCGTCCACGTAAGGATCGTCGAAATAGGCCGATATTACTTCCGAGGCCTTCGCCGACTCGCTGTCACTGTCCGCAAGCGATTCTATGTTCCCGCCCATCGGCTCCAGCATCTTGGCGGCCGGAGGCACGAGGATAAGGGCTGCCACGACCCATACTGCCAGGATGATCTTCCCGCGGTTCATGACCGCGTCGACGAGGATGCTGCTCACGCCGGTGATTAAGCGCGCTCGATATATGATAGTGATGAGAGAAGCCGGCCTCCGGACACGAAGGGTGCCGAAGGCCGGAAAGGGCCGAGAACGGCCAAAGGCCGTCCTGTCAGGGAAATCGGACTCTTCGGAATCCAGAGCAGAAACGCCCGTTCGAAGACACATAGAATCTGAATGCCGATTCCCTGCCTGAGCGGGTTCATGCTGGAGAACAAACGCCTGTTCGCAATCCGCAGGCAAGTCAGATGTCTCATATATCCCAAGTCCGATGAGCAACGATGGCATCGTCGCTACTGGCCGATAAAGCCCTTCCGGGAGACGAGATCGTCCTTCATGGCATAGCAGGGCTACCTCACGATCTCTAATGCGCTTCAGTGGAGGCTGCACTGCAAGCGCGCCACAGAGCTGAACAACACCGTCGAAGGCATCGTCAACTATGTCCGGGACTGAAAGGAAAGAGTTCGGAGATTATCAGACTCCGATAGATTTCGCCTGCTCCGTCTGCAGCTTCCTGAAAAACCAAGGGATCGAGCCGGAATACGTGATAGAGCCCACCTGCGGCGTGGGGAACTTCGTGAAAGCGGCCCGCTCCGTGTTCTCCGCCAAAAGGTACTACGGCATAGAGATAAACAGAAGCTACTACCTGGCGACGAAGGAATCTCTGCCGTATGACGATGTGACGATCCGCAACGAGGACCTCTTCGATTTCGACCTGAACAAGCTGGATTGCGGAACGTCCGGGGACTCGGTCCTGATCGTCGGAAATCTGCCGTGGGTGAGCAACAGCGGCCAGGGCGCCATAGGAAGCCGCAACATCCCGGCGAAGACCAACTTCAAGAAGATGCGCGGCATGGATGCTCTGACAGGCGAGTCCAACTTCGACGTATCCGAGTACATGATCCTCAAGCTGGTCAATGCTTACAGGTTCAGGAAGGAAGCGGTCGCCGTCCTCTGCAAGACATCCGTCGCCAGGAATGCGTTCCTGGAGATCGGCAGGGAGGGGATCAGATGCTCGGCATTCTCGATGTACAGGATCGATGCCAAGAAGATCTTCAACGTGGCGGCCGAGGGGTGCCTGCTCTGCATCGGCTTCGATCCGGACGAGCCTCCGGCCGATGAGTGCAAAGTTTACGATTTCGACCGTCCCGGCAGGGCGATGCCGTCCATCCGCCGCATCGGCGGGAAGCTGACCAAGGATTCCGCCTGCCCGGATTTCGACGGAAGATGCGAGTTCGAATGGAGGCAGGGCGTGAAGCACGACTGCTCCGCCGTGATGGAGCTCAGGTCCGAGGGCGGCATTCTGCGCAGCAAGGCGGGCGAGCCTGCGGACATAGAGGGCGATTACATCTATGATTACGTCAAGGACAGCGACATCAAAGAGCCGGTGATATCGGGCAGCGACCGCAAGCTGCTGGTGACCCAAAGGAAGGTCGGAGAGGATACGGCCCACATAGAAGCGGATGCGCCGAAGACGTAGAGCTACCTGATGTCGCACGCAGGCCTGTTCGACAAGAGGCGGAGCTCGGTCTATGCCGGCAGCCCCAGGTTCTCGATGTTCGTGGTCGGGGACTATTCCCACCGGCAATACAAGGTCGTTGTCTCCGGCCTGCGCAAAGAGCCGTTCTTCGCGCTCCTGGCCCCGGATGACAGGCCGATCATGATCGGAGACACGTGCTACTCGCTGTCGTTCGACGACCGCGCCCACGCCTACGTCGCGATGCTTCTGCTGAACTCGCCGCCGGTCCGGAAGTTCCTCGCATCCATCGCATTCCCGGACGACATGAGGCCATACAAGAAGAAGGTGCTGTCGAGGATACAGTTCAGCAAGATCGTCGATGCGGTCACGCTGGACGACCTGGCCGATGTCGAGCGGAGCCTCTCGCTGGAACCGGCGGTCGACCGGCAGGCCTACGACAGGTTCGAGAGCGCGGTGAGATCGGCCCGGCGATCGTCCGAGAGCCGCCTTCCGACTCCTCCCTGACCGCGGCATCGGGCGAAGCAGCAGGTGACGCATATTTATTGGGGAACAGAGTTCACCTGTCCGATGCTGCCGAAGAAGTACCTCGCCCTCATCGTCATCGCCATCCTAGCGGTGAGCGTCGGCGTGGTCGTCACCTGGGGCTATGTCCACAAGGACGCGAACGGGTACTATGACTACGACATCTCGTACTCGGACTCCTTCGAGAACGGCTCGGAGACGGTCACGGCCCCTGACGGCAAGACCTTCGCCATCGTCGATGTGGTCGTGAAGAACGTGTCCTTCGAGAACGGCATATCCACTTCCCTCATCACTATGATCTGGGAGCTGAATCTGGATCGCATGACCTTCGATGTCAGCCCGGTATACACCAGACAGCATCCGGACTACTCGTCCATGTGGATCAACGAGGGCAGGACATGGGGATACACCGTCGTGTTCCTGGTTCCGGACGAGTCGGCCGGCAAGAGGGACGCGTCCCTGGATTACAGGTACCTGTCGGTAGGCGACAAGCTCGACCTGAGATACGACCCGGAGCTCAGGCTGAGCACGTTCTGAGCATCACCGACCGCAGATTATATACGACGGAGCCCATGCCATCGCCATGGAGCAATCTTTCCTGGTGACAGAAGCGCTTGCCGAGCAGTTCGACATCCCGATCCACGAGGTGTCTGAGGCCATCGACGCGTACGAATGCCCGATCATCCTGGGCGGCAACACCGTCGAGGATCTGAGGGCCTTCGCCAAGGATGTCGGGTCCAAGGTCGTCCTGGTGCAGTACGATTACACCGACGAGGACGAGCTCTTCGTCGGCATCTCCGACGAGGCCATAGAGTCCCTGTTCGGAAAGAACGCCAACGATGCCAAAGACTACATCATGAACCACAACGAGAACATCATGTCCGAGGACTGGTCCGCCCCCTATGCCATGACAGCGTTCGTGATGTACGAGGGGAGCGCGTTCGGGATCAAGATCTACAACGAGGCCTACGACGAGGAGTTCCTCATGGAGCCCGAGGACTTCCTCGCCTGCCTCCTCGACGAGTTCGACGAGGAAGGCTCCGAGTGAACGGCGGTGGCGCAAGCCATCGCCCCTTCCCCTTTCCCATCGTCCTAGACGGCCGTTGGATCCGTTTCCTTCGGAGCACGTTTCCGCGCTAAATTACATGAAATATTACAACTTATCGCCGAAACGTGTCATTCTTGTATTGTTTCGAGTCCTTCGCGACATGAAATAATGCAACTTAGCGACGATTGCGTTCTGGCAATCCTGCTCATCGCTCCCCCTCGGAATCCTCTCTGAAGCCCTTGCATATCTCGTGCATGCCGATCGGGCCGACGGCCGGTATCGCATCGAACTGCCCCGACAGGTACCTCAGGCGGTTGTTGTGGTTCTTTTGGGTCTTGCTGAGCGAATGCAGAGAAGGGATCTCCTCGGATGCCTCCGCGCCGGAGCGCATGAAGAACACGTTCCGCGGGCAGAGGTCCTCCAGCAGAGAGGTGTTGTGGGCGGCGGCGGTCAGCTGGCCTTCCATGTCCGGGAGCACCTCGGCCAGGATGTCCCTGAGCATCTTCTCGTGCACCCCCGCATCGATCTCGTCTATGAACGCCACGCCCCCGTCGGCGCATGCCATCAGCGGCCTGAACAGCCTTATCAGCGTCCTGATCCCGGTCGATTCGGACACCGCCGGGATCTCGCGCACCTCGCCCGCGACCTTCTTCCCGAGGATGAGGTCGTACCTCACTAGCCCCTCGCCGGCCTCGGTGAAGATGTAGTACGCGTCGCATATGCCCGAGCCGCTGCGGCTCAGGAACTTCGCCAGCGCTTTCGCATACCCCTCCATGGCCTTCACATGGCCCGGAACGCACTGCCCTCCGATGAGCCCCGACTGGCCGTGGAACGAGTCCATGGACGGGATGCTGACCGATACCGAGTCGATCGCGTCTATGACGGACTTCACCGACGGGTCCATCGACCTGGACATCGTTTCCGCGTCGTTCTCCAGGTAGAGCTCCTTTATGATTGACATCAAGGAATGGGCCCCCCATGCCCTGAGAGCGGTCTTTCTGGCCCTGCAGAACATGGACTTGGACAGGAACGTCCCCCTCGCGAAAACTATGGCCGGGCCGTCTTCTCCGGACTCGGCGAGGAACAGCCTTATCATCCTCTGGCCGGGCCTCTGCCTGAGCTCCTCGCGGATCAGCCTGCCGCCCTTGTCGAACACCATCTCGTAAGTGGTGTCCAGCCCGTTCACGGTGAAACGGTAGAACGTGCGCATGGGGCCGGCACAGCCTATGAGGCGGTTGGACCCGGCCAGCACGCGGAGGTTCCTTGCGAGGGCGGCTTCGCGCATGGCATCCTCCCCGCAGCCGGAGACGGAAGACATTATGCTGACGATGCTCAGGGTGTCGACAGAGTCCTTCAGGAACCTGACGGAGCTCATGAGGTTCGTCTTGCCGGAGCCGTTCTCGCCGTAGACGAACGCATGGCCCAGCGGAACGTCCGAAGGGCCGGTGAGGTCGAATACGGCACGGTCGAACGAGCGGTAGTTCTCCAGCTCGATCCTCTTGAACATGATGTACACAATTGTCAGAGAAGTATATGCAGGTTATCTCGTTATGGAATACATATCGTATGCAATCCTGTATTCAGCCGATTTTGGCATAGAATGCTGCCCTGCCTGCCGAGCCGGGGCTCTCCCTCGCAAGGAAGCTTTGCACGGCCGATGCGCGCTATGCGGTTTCCGCCGGCTTTCTTGCCGCCCGGGCCGAGCATCTTCACCGGTCTGAAATGAACTGGACGGCGGTGCAGCATTATATATCCGGTAGCTCAATCAGCGGTTCGTGTCATTCTTCAGCGACATCAAAAATGTCGGACTGATGATGTTCATCATAGCCGTCCTGGGTCTCGTCCGGGCTGTGCTCCAGATTTTGAACGGAGCCACCTGTGACGGTCAGACTATCGACAAGATCGGGTTCATCATCATCGGCATCGGAGCTCTCTTGGGAGCCATCATCTTCTTCAAGTTCGGTAACAACGTCCGCACAGGAGCCGTTTCGGAAAAACTCGAAGTGGTCGCCGGATTCGTTCAGACTGTTGGATACCAGAACATCGTGGCCAGCATCTTCTTGATCGTAGGAGGCGCCTGCATCGGCCCGTGGTACGCCATAGGCGGAGTTGTTCTGCTGATCCTCGGTGCCATCATCCTCTATCTCGGGAAGATGATCAACGACGGGAAGAAAACATTGGGCGACAAAATCCTTTGGATCGCCCTCGTGGTTGTCTTCTTCATCTCGATGCTCGCTTGCTTTGCTGGATTATTGGGCAGCATCTTCGATATCATCTACGGAGCCTGCAGCATCATAATGTATCTGTGCATCTTGGTCTTCATGTTCGACAAGGAGATCAAGGACGCGATGCTCTGATTCCGGAAACAGGATCGTTAAACCTTTTACCAACTGCTTCCCAACGGCTGGACTGTCGAAAGCCGTTGGGGCTTCTTGCGGGGCCGTCCGGCCCCTTCTTCGAGGGCAGCTTCGGCATGAAGCCGAGAGTTCTGAGTGCGGAACCCTAGCTTGCCTTTGTCCCAATTCCGACAACACCTCCGAATGTCCCCGGAGAGTTCACGGCAAGATTATACCTTAGAAGAGGAACACATCTCATCGATGCACCATGTCGGTGAGATATCTGTTCCACGGTAGCAACCAGATTGTAGAGAATCCTGAGATCGGGTTCTCTACGCACAAAACTGACTTCGGAGATGGCTTTTATACCACAGAATCCCAAAAACAGGCTGAAAAGTGGGCCCAGAAGGTATGCAGAGACAGAGCTGTTGGAGTACCAATAGTTTCGATGTACAAGTTCAACCCAATCGAACACCTCAGAATATTATCGTTCGGTGTGCCTGATGCATCATGGCTGGATTTCGTCATATCGAATCGCGTCGGAAATGCCGTGCATGACTACGACATCGTTTCAGGCCCGGTTGCAGACGAGGGTGTATACGATACGATCTATGACTACATCCATGGAGACATCACGAAAGATAAAGCCATTGTTCTTCTGAAACCGATGAAATTGGATGGACAAGTACTGTTCCACACACCAGAATCTATAAAATCCATATCGTTCATCGATAGCTACGTGGTCGAATGATCAGCCAAAACGAGTTTGAAGTTATTCTTCCCAGGAAAGCTACAGCGACGATCAAGCTGTTGATGGACAGGCATGGCCTTTCTGGAGACGATGCACTCTGCATGTTCATGTCTTCCGAGACGTACAGAGGCCTCCACGACCCTTCCACGGAGTACTATGCTCTTGCGCCGGAACAGCTGGCTGATCTGTTCGATTCGGAGAAGATGCCTTTCCCAGAAACAAGGACAACGACCGGATCGGACACGGTTAAGTTCAAGGTATACTGCGTAGTGGAATACAGCCGCATCCGCAAGATGGACTCTGCGGACACAATCAAGCTGTTCCTCGAATACCGGGTTCTCTGGTATCTAGACTTCGACATCATGCAGTGGCAGGATCTCGAGAGCACAGTGGATGATATCGACGAATTCATTTCGAATCGTGCCAATCCACATATTGCAATCGCCTAAAACCACATCGCTTTCGGGACTTCAAGCAATACTGCCAACAAGGATTACAACATTCCTAACGAGTAGAACTATACAGGCCTCATTTTGACTTCCTTGGACGCCCGACCGGATTCTTCACGACGATGGGCCTGCCGGCGAGGCCGAGCTTCTCCAAGACTTTCGCCTTCTTCTCGATCACCCTCACGATGGTCCATTTCCCGTTCTCGTCCTTCTGCTTCTTCGCAGACCTCAGGACGTCCATCACATCCCCGTAGGTCATCTCGTTCAGAAGGCCTGCCTCGTCGAACTTCCTGAACAGGCGGCTGGTGATTATGGTCGCCAGGAAGTTGACGAACTCGCTGGCCACTACGGAATAATCGTTGTGCTCCCTCGTGTCGTCCAGCTCCAGGATGAACTTGTACATCCTGAACATCAGCTCGATCATCCAGCGGCAATCGTATGCCTTGTACACGACGTCCAGATCGAGGTCCAGGTCGCACTCGAACACTATGGTGCCGAAGGCGCAGCGGTCTTTCATGTAGTCGTCGCCGTCGAACTCATCCTGTTTTCCTGCGACGTATGCCCTCTCTTCGGCACCGGACCTCCTGGTGTCCCTGAAGGAGTACAGCCATCCGCTCCCGATCCATTTCTTCTTGCCTATGACATGCTCGTACCCCTTCACGACCGAGTCGAATTCCAGCATGCCGTACCTCTCGATGAGGGAGTCGTTGCTCTTCAGGGGGATGATGTAGTGGAGGTCCGGGCTCTTCTTCAGCTCTTCTTCGGCAGAAGCTTTGGGGAACCCTTTGTCAGCCACTATTATCCCGCTTTTGATGTTCCTGTCCCTGACGAAATCGCTGAACGCGCGGGCATCGACCATGTTCCCCGGATAGACCTTCATGGCCACAGGCTCCATGAGCTCCAGGTCGAAGGCGTACATCACCGACATCATCTCGTATCCGGCCTCTACCTTTCTGGAGAATTCAGACATGGTGTTGATGATGCTCTTGTTCTTCTTCAGCGTGGCATCGAGTATCACATGG
>CAVHMZ010000053.1:6154-7064 GCA_963637225.1 Segatella hominis | reverse complement strand
CTCCCCGCCCTTGGCCTGCAGCCTCTTCTCGGCCTCATCGTCCAGCTCGGTCACGAACGGGCCCTCGCCGACGCGGGTGGTGTACGCTTTGACGACTCCGAGCATCCTGTCGATCCTGTTCGGGGCGACGCCGGATCCGGTGCACACCCCTCCGCCGCAGGTCGCGGAGGACGTTACGTAAGGGTAGGTGCCGTGGTCGATGTCGAGCATGGCGCCCTGGGCCCCCTCGAATATGACGTTGCGCCCCTCGTCCAGAGCATCGTTGACCAGCACGGACGTGTCGCAGATGCATTTTCCGATCATGTCCCTCCAGCCCATCATCTTGGCGTGGAGGGATTCCGGGGTGCACTGGCAGGGCTCGGCGCCCATCATGTTCAGCATGTCCTTCTTGTACGGGAGTATGAATTGGATCTTCTCCTTCAGGAGGTCGTCCTCCAGCAGGTCCCCGGCCCTGAAACCGATCCTGGCGATCTTGTCCTGGTAGGCCGGCCCGATGCCCTTCTTGGTGGTGCCCACGACGTTCTTCCCGCGGTACTTCTCCTCGGCGCCGTCGAGCTTCTTGTGGTAGTTCATGATCAGGTGCGCCCTGTCGGATATCCTGAGGCCGTCGATGCTGCCTCCGTTGGCCAGGACATCGTCGATCTCCTGCCCCAGCTCCTCCAGGTTGACCACCACGCCGTTCCCGATGACGGCGAGCTTGCCGGGCCTGACGACTCCGGACGGAAGGCCGTGGAGCTTGTATGTCTTGCCGTCCACGATGATGGTGTGTCCGGCGTTGTTGCCTCCCTGGAAGCGGACGATCATGTCCGCCTCCTCGTCGAGGTAGTCTGTAATCTTTCCTTTTCCCTCGTCGCCCCACTGGGCTCCGATGATAGCGAGACTGGGCATTTCGTGGCACCTGTTTCGGACT
>CAVHMZ010000053.1:1081-6144 GCA_963637225.1 Segatella hominis | reverse complement strand
CATATTAATATTCTGAAAGCGCGGATCGACGTTTCCCGGCGTCGGGGCTGAACTCCCTGTACAGGGGGATCAGCTCGTCCAGCGGGATGTCCGTCTTGAACGATGTCGGGGCCACATGGGACTTGGACGCCCTGCCGTGCTGGTTCAGGAACTCCACGAAGCCGTCGATCCTCGGCGGGGACATCTTGGTGTGGGAGGACAGTTCGGCTATGTCGTAGACGAACGCCTGGTCGTCCAGCTCGTTCCTCCATAGGTCCAGGTACTTCGCGCACCTCTTTTGGTCTGCCATGCCCTCGGCGGACATCCCGGAAAGGATGCGGGGGTCGTGGAGCGGGCCAAGCCAGAACGGGCCCAGCCTGTGCCCGTCGTCGGGGAGGCTGGACGTGGAGCGCTCCATCGTCTCCATGTCGTAATGCATATAGCCGAGCTCGGCGAGGGTGCCGTCGGCGGCTTGGGAGCCCTCCTCGATCCTGACGTATGTGCGGAAGTAGTGATCCGCGTAGAACGACAGGAGGGGGGTCATCCCCCTGTCGAACTTGGCCAGCTCCCTTGCGATGCTGCACATGAGGATGCGGAGGCCGCCTTCATGGCACATATACCCCCTCACGGGCTCGGACTGGTACCTGCGCCTGCATTTCTGGGCGTGGGCGCCGGCGAGAGGAGCGGTGTCGGTGGCGGTTATCGCCATTACCCCGTGCTTCCCGGTGCCGCGGACGGCGGACTGGATGTAGGGCATGGGGGACCCGAAAGGATCCAGGTCGACGTAGTCGAAGGACTCGTCGGTGAAGAGGGAATGCATGTTCCTGCATGACGGGGCGCAGTTGTCCAGGTCGTTCAGCTCTATGTTGGCCCGGATGTAAGGGATTGCGGAGGGGCTGATGTCGTTGGCCGTGACGATGCTGCCGGGGACCTCGTTGGCGATCCTGACGGACCTCGATCCCGTGGCGCACATGGCGTCGGCGACTGTGATGGATCCTCTGCCGAGGGATCTGAGGAGCATGACGCTGACATCGCGGTTGAACGCCATCTGCTCGTTGAAGAAGACGGTGCCCATCTTCTTCCCGGGACCGCCTGAAGAATGCTCGGAAGGGACCAGGATGTCAGTGAACCCTTCGCGGATGATCTCCCCCTCGGGGGTCAAACGCTCTCACCGTTCATGAGCTTGACGATCTTGTATGGCAGAATGTTCCTGTTGGTCGGGGTGACCTCGAGGATGCGGACATCGTCCCTCCTCCTGATGTCCTGGAGGAGAGGGTTCCTTGATTTCTTGTGAAGGGTGATTATCATCGGCTTGTCGGCATCGAGCGCTTCTTTGACGGCTTCTATGAAGCTCTCGCTCTCGACCTCCATCTTCCCGACCTCGTCGATGACGATGATGTCGCAGCTCTGGCAGGCATCGCGGATGGCTTTGACCCCGATCTCTTCCAGCTTGGACAGGTCGACGCCGATCTTCCCCACCATCACCTTGCTCTCGATGCTGGTGCTGGCGAAGACGGCGGTATCCCCGGTGGCCAGATCCTTGACCGTGAATCCGACCTTGTGCCTCCCGTCTTCGATGGGCTCGTTGATCATCCCTCCGATGCGCAGCTCGTCGCTCTGCAGCATCTCGATGACCCTGAGGAGGGCATAGGTCTTGCCAGAGCCCGGCAGGCCTGTGATTCCGATCTTTATATCCGTAACCATGGAAATGCACGTCAGCGTAAACGCTGGCTTTACCAGCATAGCTAAGCTGATACTTAAATCCTTGTTTACGTATCTTTAAAAAGATTGTGGATGATTGTTGGATGATATTGCCAATACGTGAAAATGCATCCAACATCCCCAGCGGGGGTTCCGAAGCGATTTTGATTTCCGATGTTAGCCTGCGGAGCGGTTTCATTCGCCGGCAGAGCGCCTGTGCTTGCGTTTCAGGTATGAGTGCAGGATGATGGACGAGGGGATCGCGGCGGCTGCGGACACGACGAGGCCCGTCAGCAAGCTCCCGATGCCTTGATGATCGAATATGAACGCCGAACAGGACATCACCATCGACCCTATCGTCATGGCCAGGACGACGGAAGAGAGGAATTCTGTGCTCTCTGCCATCTTCTTGCTCTGGTTGGCGAGATCGTCCTGGATGGCATCGCGCCTGGTTCCGTAGATGGCATCTACGAACTTCGAAACCGAGGTCAAGCGCTCTCTGTACTCGGACAGGCTCTCGCCCAAGGGCTGTTTGTAGCGTTCGATGTAGAAGAGGCCGTACTCTGCCGATCCGATGCTTTTCAGATAGAGGGATCTGAGCGTCTTTACATCGGCTATGCCACCCGCCATGAGAGGAAAATCTTCAGAATCATTGACTATCATGTCCGTGTTTAGTACAAATACCGCGGTGCGAAGTTCCCTTAGATTGTTAGACCGCTAAGCCTGAAACGGGATCCGATGTCGGGGGGAAGCCGCGCGTCAGCTGATGTCCGACACGAACATCAGCGGATAATCGAGATCCGGATCGTACCTCATCTCCGCGGTGACCCTGGCACCTTCCAGGGATATCGTGACCACGGCATCGATCATCTCCCCTGCAAGGGAGCAGTACGAGTACCTGTCGGACCCCCCGGAGAGCGCGGACCTGTCGATCCTCACCTTCACGGACTCCACATACGGCTGCACCGAAACAGCCTCCTCGATCGATCTCTCCAGGCCCTCGACGGTGTCCCCGCTGAACGGGGTCCCCACGAACTGGTGGTAGATCGTCCCCATCTTGATGCCCGCCTCGAAGACGGCCCTCTCTCTCGGAGAGCACGCGAACCTGCTGCCTGCGGCCGATTCCCTGTCCATGGGTGGCCCTCGGTTGAACATGGGGTCCTTGACCACCGCGCTGGAAGGTATCAGGCCCTTGAGTTTCCCGTCGTTGACATCGACGGTCTTGAACGCGACCATTATGAGATGGGCGATCGTCTGGGCGGAGGGGACGCTGTCGAAGTAGCTCTGGACTATCTTGAAGTAGATCTTCGGCTCGGCATCGGACATGTAGAACCCGCCGTTGTTAATCGTGTTGTTGACGGTGTTGATCTCGGGGATCAGCTTGTTGCGGGCGTCCTCCGGGATGTCGAACATGAGATAGCAGTAGATGTTCAGGGTCTTGTTGTCCTCGTCGCACATTATCATCATGCCGATCGGGTTGTCGTCCCCCATGGCGCTCAGCACGGCATCCCCGTCCTCGCTGGTCTGATACTTCAGGTCCAGCTTCTCGAGGGCCTTCCTGACGTTGCCCCTGACCTTGCCTACGCCCGCGCTTCCGAACATGGACAGACCATCTCCGCATACGTTAAGATACTATCTCCTGACCTCGATCCCTGTCTTCCAGGCCGATGTACTCCCTGGGCTCCATGATGTTCACGTAGGCGGGGCGGAGGATCTTGTTCGATGTTATGAGCTCCTCTATCCTGTGCGCGCTCCAGCCCACGATCCTGGCGGTGGCGAACAGCGCCGTGTAGAGCTCCTTGGGGATGTCCAGCATGTCGTAGACGAACCCGCTGTAGAAGTCCACGTTGGCCGTCACGCTGGTCGCGCTGGGGCGCTTGGCCAGGATGAGGCCCGGGGCGATCCTCTCGACGGATTCGTACAGCCTGTAGTCGTCCAGCCTCCCCTTCTCCGCGGCGAGCTTCCGGACGAAGGACTTGAACACCTCCGCCCTGGGGTCGGAGAGGGTGTACACGGCGTGCCCCATCCCGTAGATCAGGCCCTGGCGGTCGAACGCCTTCTTGTCCAGGATCTCGCCGAGGTACCTCTTCAGCTCCTTCTCGTCGTCGGCGCGCTTCACGTGGCGCCTGATGTTGTCCATCATCTCCATGACCTTCAGGTTGGCCCCTCCGTGCTTCGGCCCCTTGAGGGACGACATCGCCGCCGCTATGACAGCGTAGGTGTCCGAGCCGGAGGAGGTGGTGACCCTGGTTGTGAAGGTGGAGTTGTTCCCGCCGCCGTGCTCCATGTGGAGGACGAGGGCGAGGTCGAGGACGGTGGCTTCCAGGCAGGTGTACGATTTGTCCGGGCGGAGCATCCTGAGGATGTTCTCGGCGGTGGACAGGCGGGGGTCGGGCCTGTGGATGTACATGCTCTCGTCGTTGATGTAGTGGTTGTAGGCGTGGTAGCTGTACACGGTCAGCATGGGGAAGACGCTGATCAGGTAGATGCACTGCCTCAGCACGTTCTCGATGCTGTTGTCCAGCGCTTTCTTGTCGTAGGATGCGAGGAAGAGGATGCACCTGGCAATGGAGTTCATGATGTCCTTGCTCGCCGCTTTCATGACCACGTCCCTGACGAAGGTCACGGGGAGCTTGCGCTCCTCGGTGAGGTGGAGCTTGAACTCGTCCAGCTCCTTCTCGTCGGGGAGGCTCCCGAACAGCAGGAGGTATGCGCACTCCTCGAAGCCGTAGCGCTTGTTGATGAACCCGCCGGTCAGGTCGCGGATGTCGTAGCCGCGGTACCTGAGCATCCCCTCGCAGGGCTGCTTGACCCCGTCCACCATCCTGGTTCCGTCGACCTGGGAGATCGTGGTCAGCCCGACGACGACCCCGTTGCCTTTGGAGTCCCTCAGGCCCTTCTTGACGTCGTAGGTCCCGTAGAGCTCCGGCGAGAAGCTGTCGATCCCTTTGCACAGCTCGGCTTTGTGGTCGATGAATCTCTTGTAATCGCTGTTCAAATCCTTCCCTCCCCCATGGCCCGGCAGAGCGCCTGGCCGTCGACTAGAAGTCAGGTCAAGGAATGTGTAGCACTTAATTAAGGTATGGCGCGAAATCAAGGGGGCAGGTGCCGGTGCGCGTCTGGGCCGGCCTGCTGATGGCCGGTGCGCGGCTTATCGTTCCATGCTGGTCTGCCGGCCTTCCATTCAGGACTTCCATCTGATGCCGTTCTCGTTCAGGAACCGCTCGAAATCGAAGTAGCTCATACATGCTATCTCGGCGGCCTGCGATGCAGTGACCTTTCCTTTCTGCAGCATCGATGCCGCTGTGGTCATAGCACCGAGGTCAGGACGTAGGCGACCTTTCATCACAAAGAGTTAGAATGTCGCTGAAATTCGTTGCAGA
>CAVHMZ010000053.1:0-1071 GCA_963637225.1 Segatella hominis | reverse complement strand
GCTTATACCCGTACTAGATTTAATAGAACCCTAAATTCGTTGCAGAGTAATTTATAGAAGGTCATACTCAACGTTCTGTCTTGATGTCGATGCGAGTTGTCTGAGGAATATGCGTTTCTGCGATGTTGGGTGAAAGCCGATTCTGCAGGTTGTATTGACTTGATAGCATTGAAGGTGGAGATAAGAGTGAGCAGAAGATTCCTCAGGAAAAGAATTCAGGGCTTAGGCACGGGCGGTGTAATAGGGTGACTGGGCTCATTGTTATTGATGAATCTGGAGATCTGGGCTCTGGCGGGAGCAGGTATTTTGCCATGGCAGCGATGGTAACTTTGAGACCGCGTCACTTGAAACCGGCTTACAAACTGCTTCCGAATGATTATGAGCGCAAATGGTACAACTCCAATCCTAAAGAAAGGTCAGAGGTATTGGGTGCCATGGCGAATTGCCAATTCAGAGCAGCAGTCTGTGCAATCAACAAAAACAATCCAGACTCCAAACAGTTTGTTTACGGGAACGAGCTCTATGCAGCCCTATTTCGCCAGATAGTCAAGGATGCGCTATCAATCCGCCCGTGCAACGATCTGAGGGTCTATGTCGATAGTAATAGGTTCATCACACAGGCCGAGGTATGCAAGGTTGTATCCGAGGAAGCTAAACAGGCCGGGGCCAACATTCTGGATTGCAGCAAGAAAGGTTCTGCACAGATGCCCTGTATTCAGATGGTCGATTATGTTGCAGGAGCAACGAGAGCGAAGTACGAATATGGGGATGAATCGCTTTCAATGTTAGATAAAAGGATATCCATAGCCCGTAGGTACTAAGGGCCACCCAATGGCAACCAACACTACGGGTCTTATCTGGACAAAGAGAGGAAGATATCATAGGATATAAACAGTTCGGAAGTTTGAACGTTGTTGTCCGTAGAAATGCCTTGAGATGAGGTAGATCTGAAGACTGGGATGAACAAAGTTCCAACGGATGTAAATCCTGATGCATCATGACTCTGAGATTGTGCCTTCTGCGAGATGCTTTAAGGCGATGCCATCTCGATATCGGATGCATCATCATGAG
>CAVHMZ010000052.1:1711-5531 GCA_963637225.1 Segatella hominis | reverse complement strand
TCCAGAAGGTCTCCGGCACCGGGATCGTGTTCATCTGCGGATGCGGGGACTTCGTGGTCAAGGACCTGGCGCCCGGAGAGGTCCTCAAGGTGTCCACGTCCCACGCTGTGGCCTGGCAGGAGACCGTGAAGTACGACATAACCTCGATAGGCGGCCTGAAGAACGCGCTGTTCAGCGGCGAAGGGCTGTTCGTCACCACCCTGACCGGGCCCGGAAGGGTGGTCCTGCAGTCCATGACCCTGGGAGACCTGGCCATGTCGCTGTACCCGTACATGCCGCAGAGCTCGAGCTGAGGCGATGAACATGGAAGACAATGGAATGCGCACAGAGAAGAAAGGAACCGGAAAGTCCGCGGCCGGCCTGCTGGCCATAGCCGTGCTGGCGGTCGTCCTGATCGCGGCGCTGGCGTGGGCCTTCGCGCAGCCCGGGTTCCTCGAGGAAGCAGCGAACGTGCTGATCATCGTCGTCGTCGCGATAGTGATCGTCGGCGTCATCGCGTACATAGCGTACGCCTTCCTGGCGGTCGCGTACTATGCGGCGAAGGGCGAAGTGGTCCAGAAAGGAGTGGACCACAGCATAGACGACGTCCGCGGCGTAGAGGGCAGGACCCTCGACGACGAGGGCAACGACCTCGACCGGAAGGACAAAGAATAAATCGCGGGGGGCCTCCCCCCGCTCTATGCATCGAAAAGCATTAGGAGTTCCGTAACCTTCAATAACCTAATCGCAGAATGACCCGGCATGGGAAAGGCAGACACCCATGTCCACACCGAGTATTCGGGATTCAACAAGCTCGGTGCCATGAAGTTCCCCGAATCCGTCGCGCTGCCGGAGACGCAGGTCGACAGGGCAAGGGCCAACGGCATGGATGTGCTCTGCATCACAGACCACGACGAGACCGCCGGGGCGTTCGCCGCAGAGAAATACGCCAAGAAGTTCGATGACATCGATATCGTCATCGGAGAAGAGGTCACCACCCGGGACGGGGAGATCATAGGGCTCTACCTGACCGAGAGGATCCCCGATATGCTCTCCGCGGAGGAGACCGTCGACATCATCCGCGAGCAGGGCGGGCTGACCATCGCGCCCCACCCGTTCAGCTTCCATGTGCCCGGTCTCCAGGAGAAGGCCCTCATGCTGGACCTGGACGGCTTCGAGACCATAAACGGGGGACACCCCGATTCTTACAGCAACATGTTCGCGAAGCTGGTCATGGACCGCTTCCCCGGGAGATGGGCGGAGATCTCCGGCAGCGACGCCCATTCCGTTTACACAGCAGGATACAACTGGACCGAGTTCCCCGGCGGCACCGCCGACGACCTGAGGAAGGCCATCCTGTCCAGGACCACCAAGGCCTGCGGGGCTCCCGCGCCGGTGTTCGGACAGGTCCAATGGAGCGTGGACGTGGTCCTGGGAGGGCAGAAGCTCCTGTACAGATCGCTTCTGGGGAAGCTCAAGAACGTCCCCGACGACCATCTCATCGAGAAGATCAACAGCATAGACAACCTGAAGAAGGCCGCGGGCATCTTCGCGGGGATACTGTACGTCATCCCCCCGATTTCGTTCATCGCCACCATCGCGAGCGTGTCGTTCCTCAAGAAGGGGGCGATCAAGATGACCGCAGGCATCCCCGAGCGCCTGGAGGGGATCGACAGGATCGTCGCCGAGCTGGACGCCGACGGAGGCCCCCACAGTGGAAAGAAAGGCGTATAAGGTCGCCACGTCCGTCCCGGAGGAGTGCTTGGATCGGATGATGGACCGCATAGCCGCGTCGATCCGCCCGCTGTACCCGGGATACGACCGCGTTTTCTCGTATTGGCCCGCCACGGGGACCTGGAGGCCCCTCGAAGGGTCGCGCCCGTTCATAGGCTCCGTCGGGAAAGCAGAGACTGTCCGGGAGTACAGGCTGGAGTTCGCCGTGGCCGAGGAGGACCTGGACGCGGCCGTGGAGGCCGTCAGGGACGCTCACCCTTACGAAGAGCCCGCCATAGACGTGATCCCGATGGTCCCCTGGAAGGACGTCATTGCTTCGGACGGTAGTTGAAGACGTTGTCGAATGTCTTCTGCATCCTGTGGATTTTGATGCTCCGGAGCCTGCAGCCCTTCTCCTCCTCGTCCAGGAGCCCGAGGTCCACGAACGCGGAGAGGATCTCGTCTGCGGAGTCGTATTGGCATTCCACCCCTATGGCGATGTCCACGAGCCTGTTCCGGCAGGAGACCCGCGAAGGCAGCGCCCCGCCGTTGTCGGCTATGAGCCTGTCCTTCACCGAAGGGAAGAGGTCCAGGTTCTCGCAGCAGACCTCCTTGGCCTCTTCGTAGCGCTCGGCCCCGAATAGCCCCTCTATGTAGGCCTCGTTCACTAGGAACCTGCTGTAGCCGTCCGTGACAGCCTGCCTGGCGGAGCTCCCCACGGAAACGGAGAGCTTGTAGTTGTGGTCCTCGGTGGACCTGCGCATCAAATCGCTGAAGAAAGCCTGGAGCGACGAGGTGTCTATGCCCCGGAGGTACCTGCGGACCTTGACCTTGTCCGGGTCGTTCAGGGACAGGAACCAGTCTGAGGCGCCCGCATCGGCGGCCTCCTTGGGAACTTCGGTCTGAGCCATCGGCCGGTAATCCCCGACCGGGGTATTAGTTGTTGCCGATTGCCCGGTCAGCTCTCGCCCTCGTCGATCTTCACCAGCTCCGCCTGGCAGTGCGGCTTGCCGTAGCAGAGCATCCTGGAGTTCCAGTCCATCAGGGAGGCGAACTCGGCCTTCCTCTCGAAGCAGTTCCTCTGGCAGCGGGGGCAGTCGAAGTCCCTGCAGGGCACGGCGGTGATGGACATCTCCACGTTGTCCCCGAACTTGGCCCTGACGGCCTCCTCCACCTCGCTGAGCTCCAGTGACTCCTGGCCGATGGTCATGGACCTGGGCAGGACGATCTTCATGTCGATGTAGATCTTGGGGCCGTACTTGATCAGACGGAGGTTGTACACGTCGATCCAGTCGTCGTGCCTGTACTCGCAGATAAGGGCGGACACGTCTCCCAGGAGAGGCTCGTCCGCGTGGTCCATGGTGTCCTCGGCAGACTTCTTCAGCACGCCCGCGCCGGTGACCATGATTATGATGCCGAACACCACGGCGATGCCGGAGTCCAGCCACCTCATGTCGTGCCCCATGGACTCGGCGACGAAGACTATCGCCAGGCCGATGAGGATCCCGATCGAGGAATACGTGTCCGAGCACAGGTGCTTCCCGCTGGCCTCCAGGGCCGGAGAGCGGTTCTTGCGGCCCTTCCTTATGGCCATCCTGCCGACCACATAGTTCGCCGCGGCAGCCAGCGCCACCAGGACCAGCCCGACGTCCAGCTGCTGGATCTCGCCGGGATTGAGGAACGAGTTGACGGACTCGGCGATGATCAGCCCGCCTGCGATGATGATCATCGTCCCTTCGATGGCGGAGGATATGATCTCGATCTTCCCGTGCCCGAAAGGATGGGAGCGGTCTGGAGGCTGCGCGGAGAGGTACAGCGCGTACATGCCGATGCACGCGGCGGCGACGTTGACGATGGATTCCGTGGCATCCGTCAGTATCGCGACGGAGCCCGTGAGCCCGTAGGCCACGAACTTGATGGCCATCAGCGAGAATCCCAGTACGACAATGACCTTCTGGAACTCGAAGTTGTCGTCGGCCGTCTTCGACATGATCCTCGGTGAATCCTTCGTCGTTTATATCGGTTAGCGGACAGACCTTCCCGGTTCCTCTTCGGAGCCCCTCATGACGGACATGCAGGCCCCTGCGATGCACATCGCCACGCACAGGAGGAACGACCATCTCATGAC
>CAVHMZ010000052.1:0-1701 GCA_963637225.1 Segatella hominis | reverse complement strand
AGTCGTAGGTGTCCGGGGACAGGTTGTCCATGCTCCCCATGATGACCGATATGAACAGCATGGCGACGCCCATGCTGACCATCATCCCGGTCTGCCTCATCACCGCGACCATCGCGGACGCCTCCCCGGTCTCGGTGCGGTCGACGGATCCCATGATGATCGACGTGTTCGGCGCGGCGAACATGGAGAATCCCAGCCCGACGACCATCATGGTCGCAATTATGAGCGGGAAGTCCGCGGTCTTGCCGTAGAACAGGATCATGGCGATCCCGCAAGCGGAGATCAGCATCCCCAGCGTGGGGAGCAGCCTCTTCTCGGCTATCCTGTCGGACATCCTGCCGAAGTACGGCGTGCCGACGGCCTGGATCGCGGGCTGGATGAGCATGAGCGCGCCGGCTTCCGTGGCAGTCAGCCCTCCTATGCTCTGGAGGTACAGGGCCATGAAGAACGAGATCGAGTACGACGAAGCGTAGTTCAGGAAGGCCGTGACGCACGATCCGGCAAACACCCTGTGCCTGAACAGGCTGACCTTGAGGAGCGGGTCCTCCTTCCCGGACTGGGAGCGCACGAACAGGAACAGCAGGACAAGGCCGGCCGCGACCATGGCGAAAGCCCATGCCCGGGGCATGTTGATCACCCCGCCCATGGCGAGCGCGATGGCCAGTCCGTACAGGACGGAGCACTTCCAGTCCATGGATGCCCCGGGATCTGCGATGATCTCGTGCCTGAAGCGGGACATCAGGATCATCGTGGCGGCCGCGATCGGTATTATCACGAAGAACAGGCTGTGCCATCCGAAGGCGTCGTTGAGCGCTCCGCCCAGCGCCGGGCCGACCGCCAGCCCGATGTAGACGCACATTGTCTGGAGCCCTATGGCCCCTCCCCTCTCGCCGGACGGGAACACGTCCGTTATCAGGGCTATGGTCGTCGTCACCAGAGAGGCGGATCCCAGCCCCATGGCGACCCTGCACAGGATCAGGAACGGGAACGAAGGAGAGAACGGCGCCACGAGGCACACGGCGGCGAGCACGATGCTCCCGAACAGGAACACCTTCTTCTTGCCGCAGATGTCCCCTACCTTCGCCATCGGAACCATGAAGACCACGGACGAGAGCAGGAACGCGGTGTTCACGTAGGCCTGCTGATGGGATCCCACTCCGAACTCGCTGCCGATGTTCAGGAGGGACAGGTTCATCATCGTGCTTATCAGAGGGGTTATGAAGCCCCCGATGCAGCATGCCAGCAGGACTGTCCTGCACTCTCCTCTCGTGAACTCGCCCATGCCGGCACCCTCAGAGCATGGTGAAGCTATGCCCGTATATGTATGCCGCGAGCATCCGGACTGCGAAGGATCTTGTGCATACGCGGCTGAGCTCGAATTCCGGGGCATTTCCGCCGCCCCCTCAGACAATGCACGATATAAGGTTCGAACCAATGGCCCTTTATAAGGCACAGAGTAGGTGTATAATCCAACCGGCGGCAAGACCATTTCATGGAACCAGAGGAAAGGTTCCCAGCCGCTTATAGGATGTGTTGCAATCATGAACATAAGAAATGCCCTCAAGTCGGAGCTCGGCGGACAGAGCCAGGCACCGGCTCCATCCGAAATGGATGCAAACCGGGGGGTCGAATAAGGACGCTCCCTTACGGGAGCGCCCTCTTCTTGGAACCGTGCGTGCGACTTTCACCGCACACGGCTCG
>CAVHMZ010000051.1:0-3317 GCA_963637225.1 Segatella hominis | reverse complement strand
ATCCTGAGGATCCCCTTCTCCTGGAGGATGTCCAGCTTGTCTCCCATCCTGGTCCCGCGGGCGACGTTGTTGTAGACATCGGTCTTGATGCATCCGGGGTTGGAGTGGATGAACAGAATCATATCGGCGGCATGGGGCTCGTCGAAGACTTTCAGGCTGACTGCAGGTTCGATCTCGTTTGGCTTCCGTTGCATGAAGTAGCTCATTTTATCACATTGGATGGACTATCCAACATTAAATTAATATTCACATATATGAACATTACAACTGATGGTGGATAGAATGAATATAGTATGTAAGTCCAAATAGTTAAAAATGATGCAATATTAACGGTGTTAACTGGGCTGTAACAGAGTTTTTCGAGCCTGCTATCTGTATCTATCTATTGGGAATGCCTGAGTTCAGGTTCAAAGGAGATGAAATCGATGGCGATCCGTGTTCGATGAATGCTGGAGCAATGTTGCAAGCGTTGCGATTATGTGGGAAGGAATGTCCATTTTGTGAACAAATGTCGTCAGATATGACCGCAGGCGATCTGCCCAGGCGGTCGCGCATCGCTCCGCAAGGCAGCGGTTCGCATGAAAAATCGAGCGGGCAGACAACCCTTGCCTCGGCAGGAGGCTTCCTCGGATCCGGAAGGGCCGTTCCCGTATGCGGTCGGGGCCATCGGACGTCCGCGTCCCCGATCCTGTGATACGGCCAATCTCCGACCGGAGGACAACGACAGTCATCAAGACAGCCTGCATGACGGTTCGGCTGTCGGGCGGTCCTAAGCCAACATCCCTTTAACCGATGCCGTCATAACCAGCGGACGATGCGCGGGTCCGTGCATCCTATGAGCACGGGAGATGTCCCGCGGAAGTGACAAATTGTTCGAGAGGGCCTCCACAATCATTCGCGACGGGTCGAAGTTCGATTATTCCTATGTCCCAAAGGCCCTGGTGCACCGCGAGGAGCAGATGTCCCGCCTCGAGCTGCTGTTCCGTCCCCTGGCGGACCAGAACCGCTCGTGCACCGCGTTCCTCACAGGAGGCGTCGGCACCGGGAAGACCGCCACCGCCAGCCGCTTCTGCGAGGATCTCAGGTCGTACCTGTTCAAGAACGGGCGCCCGATGGATGTCATCTACATCAACTGCAGGAACAGCTCCGAGACCGGGGCCATGATCGCGATCCTGCGCCATTTCGATCCGGGGTTCCCCCTCAGAGGTTTCTCCATGGACGACATGTCTCGGTCCCTCGCCATCCATCTGGCCTCCAACGAGACCGCCATAACGGTGGTGCTGGACGAAGTGGACGTCCTGCTCAAGAAAGGGCCCTGCAACCTGGTCTACCAGCTCACCCGCGCCGGCGGGAAGGCCCCCGTATCGCTGGTTATGATATCCCAGTTCCCAGTGGACAACCTCTTGGACGAAGCCTCCATGTCCACCTTCAAGAGGTCCAACACCGTCAAGTTCAACAGTTACAGCCGCGCCGAGCTGAGGGAGATCGTCGCCGCAAGGGCCGAGGAGGCGCTCCTCCCGGGCCGCATCGCCGAAGAGGCCCTCGACCTCATTGCCGAGCAATCGTCCGATTACGGCGACGCCAGGATGGCCATAGAGCTCCTGGAGAGGGCCTCCGCGATCGCGGAGGAGGATTCGCTGGGGGAGGTCACGGTGGAGCACGCGCGCTCCGCCAAGGCGATGATATACAGCTCGGTGTCGGAGAACAAGCTCCGCACCCTGGACATCAACAGGATGGCGGTCCTCCTGGCCATAGCGAGGGCCATGAAGCAGAACCTCTCGATACCGTCGGCCGCCGCCGAGAAGACGTATGCCGTAGTATGCGAGGAGTACAATCTGAAAGCGAGGAAGCACACCCAGTTCTGGACCTACGTGCAGGACCTGGACAGGGTCGGCGCCATAAAGCTGGAGATCCGCGACGACTCCACCGGGCGCAACGGCGTTGTCAAGCTCACAGACATACCCTCCAAGGTGCTGGCCGGGAAGATGGAAGCCCTTATAGAAGAGAAGCTGCAGGAGGACGACGATGCGGTGCGACCTTTGCGGGCGCGATGCGGTCACGTTCCTGAGGTACAACGGCACCCATCTCTGCGCCGAGCATTTCATGAGGTACGTGGACCGCAGGGTCAAGAAGGAGATCCGCAAGCAGATCCGCGTCTCCGCCGGGGACAGGATCGCCGTCGCAGTGTCCGGGGGCAAGGACAGCATGGTCGCCCTGAAGATGGTGTCTTCCGTGTTCGGCCCAAGGAACGGCGTGGAGGTCCACGCGATAACCATCGACGAGGGCATCGCCGGATACCGCCCTCCCAGCGTGGACATCGTCAGGAGGCATTGCGAGTCCAACGGGATCGGTTTCCATCTGAGGTCCTTCTCCGAGCTGGGGGTGAGCATGGACGAGGTCGCCCCGGTCTCGGGGGATTCCAGCCCATGCACGTACTGCGGGGTCTTCCGCAGGAGGCTCATGAACGACGAGGCCAGGAGGATCGGGGCCGACTGGCTGGCCACCGGCCACAACCTGGACGACATGGCCCAGTCGATAATGATGAACTTCGTCAGAGGGGACATCGAGAGGCTGGCGAGGATGGGCCCCCACGAGAGGGTCCAGCCCGGCCTGGTCCCCAGGTTCATGCCCCTGAGGACCATTCCCGAGAAGGAGTCCCTGCTGTATGCGATAGTCTCCGGGACGGAGTTCTGGGACGGGGTGTGCCCATACTGGCAGGCCGCGCTGAGGAACCAGTACCGTGGCCTCGTGGACTCCCTGGAGGACCGCTCCCCGGGGGCGAGGTTCGGCATCCTGTCCTCCATGGATGCCCTCAGGCCCATGCTCTGCAGGGAATACGCCCAGTCCGCCCTTCATCCCTGCCCGAGGTGCGGTGAGCCCACCGTCGGCAGCAGCTGCAAGTCCTGCCAGCTGCTCGATTCCGCCCTGTCGAGGATCGGGAAGGGCCGAGGCCCTTCCGCGGCGGTTCCGACAGGTAGACAAATTTCTAATCGTTCGTTCGGATGAGTAGACATATGGCATAAATGTGTGCATTTTGCATTGATTCGTACATTTTCAACCGTTTTCAATGTACAAAGAAAGCCATTCATCCGATTACAATATATAGACGATGCGCTATTTTTCCCAACGTTGACTGGACATTTGTCCTATCAAAGGTGAAAACATGGCAATAACAAACGAGTACATGAAGACCGTCTTCGACGGCCTCAAACAGCGCAATGCCGACCAGCCCGAGTTCCTCCAGGCCGTCGAGGAAGTCCTCGAGTCCCTCCAGCCCGTCGTCGAGGCCAGGCCCGAGATCCAGGCCAACGGGATCA
>CAVHMZ010000050.1:0-6532 GCA_963637225.1 Segatella hominis | reverse complement strand
CGAGCTGTACGCCAAGGTGGGCATCGAGCCCCCCAAGGGAGTCCTCCTCGTGGGACCCCCCGGAACCGGGAAGACCCTGATGGCCAAGGCCGTCGCCAACGCGACCCAGGCCACCTTCATCAGGCTCGTCGGATCGGAGCTGGTCCAGAAGTACATCGGAGAAGGCGCCAGGCTGGTCCGCGAACTCTTCCAGCTCGCCAAAGAGAAAGCGCCCAGCATCATCTTCATCGACGAGCTGGACTCCGTCGGGGCCAGGAGGCTCGACGTCGCCACTTCCGGGGACAGGGAGGTCCAGAGGACCCTCATGCAGCTCCTGTCAGAGCTGGACGGGTTCACGCCCACCAGCGATGTCAAGATCATCGGGGCCACCAACAGGCCCGACATCCTGGACGATGCCCTGCTCAGGCCCGGGAGGTTCGATAGGATCATCGACGTCGGCCTTCCCGACGAGGACGGAAGGGCCCAGATCTTCCAGATCCACATCGCCCACATGAACGTGGACCCCGACATCTCCGCGAAGAAGCTCGCGGACATGACCGAGGGCGTCTCCGGCGCGGAGATCAAGAGCATCTGCACCGAGGCAGGGATGCTCGCCATCCGCAACGACCGCGACCATGTGACGCAGGAAGATTTCGTCAGCGCCAGGGACAAGGTCCGCGAAGCGGGAAGGAACAAGACCAAGCCCGCTCCGGCATATATGTTCGGATGAACGGCAGGGGGCATCGCCCCCTGCGCCTCCGGACGCGAACCTTCTTTATGGTTCTACTACCTGCATCCCTCCATGGCATTGTGCAAAGAATGCGGATGCTCGAATCCGGACACCGGCCTGTACTGCTGGAAATGCGGTTCGAAGCTTGAGCAGGATGCGCCGCTGTTTCCGCCGGAGCCAGCAGGAGAGCAAGCGGACATTGGATTCTCGGCAGAGCCCGAGCCGGCCATCGTCGAAGAGGCTCCCGCGGAGCCTGTGACGGAAGGAATGCCTCTCGAGGCGGCCCCTGCAGAACATATCGTCGAAGAAGCGCCGGCCGAGCCGATCGCCGCCGCGCCCCGGACCGATGCGCTCGCAGAGCAGCCCGGAACGGCGAGGAGGAGCATCGACCTGGTGTCCCCTTCCACGGCTGATGCGGGCAGCCCTCGCAGCATCGACCTGGGGCCGAGCGGCGGAAGCGAAGAGCCTGCCGGCGAGCCGTCGCCCCGCAGAACGAGAAAGCCGAAAGCCGAGCGCGTCAAAGAGCCGAGGCCGGAAAGGAGCGCCCCGGCAGGATTCCTCGGCGACCCGTTCAACGCCAAGATAACCGTGCTGATGTGCGGGGTCCTGTCCATCATGGTCGCTTGCTACGCCGTCTTCGGATACAAGGCGACATTCACCTTGGACGGAGAAGGGATCGGGGCCCTGAGCATCCACACCCTCGCGTCCTTCGGGGCCGCCGGAATCTTCCCCAGCGACGGGATGTCCATATGCATCGCCATCACGATGGTCATCACAGTCCTCGGAGCGATAAGAGCCATCCCGATCATGGGAGGGCTGGCAGGGATCGTGACCACAGCGCTGTATTACAACGCGAAATTCTCGATCTTCGGCGACGTCTTCGGCACCACGAAGCTCACCATGTCGACCGAGAGCTTGGCGGTCCTCATAGCGCTCTGGGTGGTCATAATCATCATGTCCGTGCTCCAGACCATCGCCCTGAAGTCCTACTCGGCGACATGCGAGGACGAGCCATACCCCCTCATCAAGATCTGGTTCGGAAGGCTCTGAAAAAACAAAACCGGAGCTTGTGGCGGGAGGGGGCCGCCCCCCTGCCCGTCACTCCCTTTCGTTGTCCTCTCCGCCGAAGAACATGAGCTGGGATGCGGCGTAGATCTCCTCCAGCCCGATCCCGTCCTGCGCGGAAACGGCCCTTATCTCTCCGAAGACCCCTGTGTTCTCCATGGCCTTGAACAGCTCCATCCCGACCACGGTCTGAGGGAGCGAATCCGAGTCCAGAAGGTCCCCGTAGAGGACATCCGGCACGGAGTACCAGTCGAGCATCCTCTGCTCGTCGTCGTCCGAAAGCGTGTCGGCCTTGGACAGGAGGTTCAGCATGGGAAGCTGGAGCCTGAACTGGACCAGCGCGCCCAGGGTCATCGCGGAGATGAACCCGTTCGGCGTGCGGCACAGCGACGGATCGGACAGGTACACGATCATGGAGTCCTGCCTCCCGAACGCCCTCACCGTGATCTCGGAAGACTCCCTGAAGGCGAACAGCTCCAGCTGCCCGGGGGTGTCGATGAGAGCGTAATCGGTCTTGTACGTGGACACCACGTCCATCATCTTGTTGATGTTGACCGCCATGAGGTCGGCGGCGACTATCTGGGCCCCGTTGGGGCCGAGGGAGTATTCCTGCATGACCTCGTCCAGCGAGATCCATTCCCTGATGTCCACATCAGGCTCGTAGGGGAGGGTGTCGGCCCCGGGATCCATGTTGACGACGATCGCGTCCACCCCTGCGTCCTCCATCCACTCCTTGTACGCTCCAACGAGCGTGCTCTTCCCGCTGCCCGCAGTCCCGACAAAAAACACATTCTTCACCATTTCACGCTCCTTCAGGCATGAGCCACAACCCTGCATCGAACGAAACCAATTTAATGACTGGGATATCTCCGCCTCTCATGAATGCTAGTTTTCGCAACCCCGGGCCGTTCGCGGCCATCGGATTCCTGGCGGCATTCGCGCTGGCAGTGATCATCACTGTCGCCATCAACGCGGATCCCAGCTGGGTTTACGGGGAGAACATGCTGTCGGACCTCGGCATCTCCGATGTCGACCTGACAAAGAACCTCTACAACTACGGATGCATAATCATCGGCATCCTGACCATCGTCTTCGGCATCGGCAAAGCCGTCTGCGAGACCGGATGCAACCGCGCCAGCGGATGCCTCGTCGCCATCGCTGCCGTCTTCATGGTCCTCATCGGATTCGTGCAGGCCGACTTCGGCAACGGGAACACCCACGACGCCGCCGCGCTCATCGCCTTCATCTTCATGTTCTGCGCCATGGCCCTTTCCGCCGTGGGTGACTGGAAGGACGGAGCCAAGCTCAACGCGGCCCTCGGCAGCATCCTCGTCCTGATCGTCATCGGATGCTTCGCTGGGATGGACGTCGAGAAGGTCGAGATCATCGCGCTCGCCTGCGGCATCGTCTGGATGCTCGGCGTCAGCGCCAAGATGACGTTCGACTCCAGGAAGGCCGCCTGATCGGTCCGGAAATCAAGGAAGGAATCAAAATGGCACCTATGCCCAGCAAAATGGTATTCGGAATCGGCCTCGGCTTCCTCGGCGGGATCATCGCCCTGGCGGCAATGGCCTATTCCTGGGACGGAACAGTCGATTGCATGCCCCTCGTCGGCCTGAACATGCTCGTTGCGGCGATGTTCTTCGCCACCGCGGGAACATTCACCAAGGTCACCCCCGTCGCAGGGAACACCGTCGTCGTCATCGCAGCTGTCTGCGAGGCGATGGTCATCCTCGCGATGCTCTACGAGGCCACGTTCTTTTGGGTCAGCCTCGTCCTCGCCGTCATCGGCGCGGCCTGCATCCTGATCGGCGCCTGCCCCACCGTGTCCAGGTGGGTCGACGCCCAGAGGATCTGAAACTCCACGGGTCCGCAAGGGCCCCTATCCCTTCTCCACTTACGTCATTTGCCGTAATTACCATCATCCAGGTAGGTTTATATCGGGAACATCGTTCACGGGTGCATGGACGAGAAGTACTCCTACGCGCTCAGGAAGCTAGCTCTGCTTGGCGCGATGGACGATTACATCGCGATATCCTCGAGAGAGCTCGGGACTGCCTTGGAGATGAGCCAACAGTCGGCATCCAAGAGGATCCTCGAGCTCCTGGAGGAGAAGTACGTCGTCCGCGACCTCGGCGCGCGCAGGCAGCGCATCAAGATCACGCAGAAGGGCGCCGACGACCTCAGACGCGAGTACAACGAGTACCGCAGGATATTCGAGCTCACGGATCACATCACCCTGCACGGGAGCATCGTGTCCGGGATGGGCGAGGGCGGATACTACATCTGCCAGAACGGCTATATGACCCAGTTCGAGTCAAAGCTCGGATTCAGGCCCTTCGAGGGCACGCTCAACGTGCGCGTGGACTCGGAAGACGTGGGGAGGCTCGACATGGTCAGAAGCGTCGCAGGCATCTCGATCAGCGGGTTCTCAAGCGAGGGGCGCAGCTTCGGCGACGTCATCGCGTACAAGGCCAAGATCCGCAACATCGACTGCGCCATCGTGGTCCCGGAGAGGTCCCACTACGTCGACACGATCGAGATCATCTGCCAGTACCACCTCAGGAGGACGCTGAGCCTCGAGGACGGCGACAAGGTCGATGTGAAGATCACGCTCTGACCCTTTTCAGAAGGGGTGCGCCGGGTTCCCCCGGCAACTGTTTTGAAGAAGAAGGCCCTGATGGGCCGTTTGAGATCAATTCGTCAGAGAATCGATGACGGACTGGAAGATGGCCTTGCCGTCCCCGTCCTCCTCGGCGAATCCCCTGGTCCAGTCCGGGTGCGTGAACCTGGTGATCACGCGCTCCGGATGGGGCATCATGCCCATGACGTTCCCCGCGGGGTTGCAGATGCCTGCGATGTCCGAAGGGGATCCGTTGGGGTTCCAAGGGTAGTCCGCGTCCGACCCGTCCGGACGGACGTAGCGGAACACGACCTGGTCGTTGTCCTCCAGCTTCTGCACGAAGTCGGGGTCCATGCTCATCAGCTTCCCTTCCGCGTGGGCGGACGGGATCATTAGCATCCTCTTCTCGGGGATGTCCCTGGTGAAGATGCACTTCCCGCGGTTGTCGTTGCGGAGCACCGTGGGGCGGCACTCGAACCTGCCGGAATCGTTGGTGTACAGGGCGGCCGTGGGCCTCTCGGCCATCACGTCCTCCATGGCAGGGAGCAGGCCCATCTCCACGAGGATCTGGAACCCGTTGCACACTCCGATGACGGGCTTCTCGGACTCCACGAACCTCCTGACCTCGGAGCCTATGCCGGCCTTTATCCTGGTGCCGAAGATGGCTCCTGCGCGGACGTAGTCCCCTGAGGAGAATCCTCCGGGGAAGGCCAGGATGTCGTAGTCCTCCAGATCCCTGCACATGCCTGCGGGGGCCTGCTTGATCAGCTGCTTGAGATGAACCTCCTCAGCCTGCGCGCCGACGGCCCTGAATGCCTCTGCCATCTCGTCCTCGCAGTTCGTCCCCTCTATCCTGATGACGCACACTTTGATGTCGCTGGCCTTCATTCCGCAGCACCTCCCATGACCTTCCAGATGGGGTCGTTCCAGGCGGCTCTCATCTCCTCCACCAGGACCGCGGTCCCGTTGTCCTTGATCCTGAGGCAGTCGCCCTTGGTTATCCCCAGCAGGGTGGCGTCCGCGCCCATGATCTCCGTGAACCTCGTGACGTCCATGCCGTCGACCTCCGCTATCCACCTGGTGTTGCTCTCGGAGTAGAGCTTGCGCCTGACATCGGACAGGTCGATGCCGGACAGGTCGATCTCCGCGCCGATGTGCCCGGAGATGCACATCTCCGCCACCGCCACGGCCAATCCTCCGTCGGAGCAGTCGTGGCACGAGAGGACCAGCCCCTCGCCCATCGCCTTCAGGAGCTCGTCCATGCACCTCTTGAGCTGCGCGGCATCGACTCCCGGGACCGCCCCCTTCTCTCCGCCGAACTTCCTGTAGAGCAGGGACATACCCATCTCGTCCCTGGTCTTCCCGACCACGAAGATGCAGCTCCCCGCCTTCTTGAAATCGGCGGTGACCGCTTTCCTCAGATCGTCGATGAGCCCGCATCCGAGGATCATCGGAGTGGGCAGGATGTGGTGGCCTCCGGGGGCCTCGTTGTACAGGCTGACGTTCCCCGACGGTATGGGGATGTTCAGCTCCCTCGCGATCTCGCCGATGCCGCGGACGGCCTCCCTGAACTCGCCGAGCCTCTCGGGCTTCTCCGGGTTCCCGAAGTTCAGGCAGTCGGTGAACGCGTTGGGCTTGGCGCCCACAGCGACCAGGTTCCTGCAGGTCTCGTCGACGCAGGACATGCCGCCCTTGTACGGATCGCCTTCGGTGAACCAGGGGTTGCAGCCGATGGCGGCGGCCAGGCCCTTCCAGCTGTCGTGGACCGGCCTGAGCACGGAGGCGTCTCCGGGGCCGGTCTCGTTCAGCGGGCCGACCATGGGATGGATCACGGTAGAAGCGCGGACCTCGTGGTCGTACTGCCTTATGGCCCACTCCTTCGAAGCCACGTTGGGATCGGAGAGCAGGGCCAGGATGACGTCCTTGTCGGAAGGCAGCCGGGGGAACCTCTCCCCTGCCTTGGTGCTCGCTTCAGGGATCACGTAGGGCCTGTTGTAGACCGGGCCTCCGGTGAGGAACTCCAGGTCCATGTCGAATATGGGCTCGCCGTTCCAGAACAGGCGGGTGCGCTTCTGGTCCGTGGTCCTGGCGACGGGCGTGGCCAGCACGTCCCACATCTCGAAGATCTCCAGCAC
>CAVHMZ010000049.1:0-20257 GCA_963637225.1 Segatella hominis | reverse complement strand
GAGCAGATGTATAACTGGTTCAAAAAACCTCCGATTTTAGCCTCCAGCCGACCCCCTCGCTCTCTGCCTTCGAGGTTCATGTAAAGCTCCTCTAACCTGCCCCTTGTATCGCTTTCGAGCCCCCGCATCCCCTCTGCTTGCGGCCTCCAGCAGCCACTACACGGCCTCGTGTACCGCACAAGGATGGCATCCCTCAGCCATTCCGAGTTCTCCCCGTCGAAGAGGAGCCTGCCCGCCATCGATTGGTACATCCACGGATCCACAACGTGGCATCCCGCGCGAACATACGCCCATCCAAGTTCGAAAGAACCGGAAAGAACTGGTTTTTTGTACAGGAAGCCAATCCCGACCCTTGCTATGACACTATTCAACAGCATCACCGAGACCATAGGGGAGACGCCGCTGGTGCGCCTGAACAGGATCAATCCCCCCGGAACGCAGGTCTATGTGAAGATCGAGAAGGGCAACCCCGCAGGATCCGTCAAGGACAGGGCGGCCCTCCAGATGATCAACGATGCTGCCGCCCGCGGAGAGCTGAAGGAAGGAGGGACCATCGTTGAGCCCACTTCCGGCAACACGGGCATAGCGATAGCCATGATCGCGGCCGCCAGGGGCTACAAGGCGGTCATCGTCATGCCCGACACCATGTCCAAGGAGCGCATCTCCCTGATGAGGGCATACGGCGCGGAGGTCGTCCTCTCGCCCGGCGCCCAAGGGATGAAAGGGGCCGTGGACCTGGCGGAGAAGATCCGCGCCGAGAGGGACGGCTTCGTCTGCGGGCAGTTCGGCAACCCGGCCAACATCGCCGCCCACAGGACCGGGACGGGAAAGGAGATCCTCAGGGACCTGCCCGACGTGGACTATGTGTTCGCGGGAGTGGGCACGGGCGGGACCGCCAGCGGGATCGCCCTCGCGTTCGCCGATGCGGGCTCCGAGGCCAAGGTCATCGGCGTCGAGCCTGCGGAGAGCCCGCTCCTCACCGAGGGGCATGCAGGCCCCCATAAGATACAGGGGATCGGAGCGAACTTCGTCCCCAGCAACTTCCGCAGCGAGCTCGTCCCGGAAGTGTGGACCGTCGCGAGCGATGATGCGATCGAAATGTCCGTGGCCCTTGCCCGCGAAGAGGGGATATTCGCAGGGATATCCTCCGGGGCCAGCGCCGCCGCCGCGATCGGGATGGCGGAGAAGGACCCTTCGGCCCGCATCGTGGCCGTTCTCCCGGACGGCGGAGAGAAGTACATGAGCCTGGGCATATACGAGCGATGATACCATGCCGGTCAAGATTCCAGACGATCTGCCCGCGGCGTCCATCCTGGACTCCGAGAACATATTCTTCATGTCCGAGAGGAGGGCCGACACCCAGGACATCCGTCCCCTCGACATCCTCATCCTGAACCTGATGCCCACCAAGGTCGAGACCGAGACGCAGCTGCTCAGGTGCCTGAGCAACAGCCCCCTCCAGACCAACGTGGAGTTCCTGCAGGCCGCCACCCATTCGTCCAAGAACACCTCGGCCGAGTACCTGAAGAGGTTCTACAGGACGTTCGGCGAGGTGAAGGGCCGCAAGTTCGACGGGATGATCATAACCGGAGCGCCCCTCGAGGCCATGGAGTTCGAGGACGTGGACTATTGGGACGAGCTGTGCGCGATCATGGACTGGACCCGCTCCAACGTCTGCTCCACGCTGTACATATGCTGGGGCGCCCAGGCCGGGCTGTACCACCAGTACGGCATCCCCAAGTACAGGCTCGATTCCAAGATCTCCGGGATCTTCGAGCAGAGGCTCCTGAGCCACAACGAGCCTCTGATGAGAGGGTTTGACGACCGCTTCTTCATGCCCCAGTCGAGGCACAGCGAGGTCAGGGCCGAGGACATCTCCCTGAACCCCCATCTGCACATCCTGTGCGACTCCGAGAAGTCCGGGGTCGGGATAGTCATGTCCGAGAAGAACGAGGTGTTCATAACGGGCCACTTCGAGTACGACCCGGGAACCCTCGCATACGAGTACGAGAGGGATGCCGATGCGGGGATGAACCCCCACGTGCCGGACAACTACTTCGAGGACGACGACCCGCACAAGGATCCTATCGTCAGGTGGAGGGGCCACGCAACGCTGTTCTTCGCCAACTGGCTGAACTACTGCGTCTATCAGCTCACTCCCTACGACAAGAGCGAGATCGGGAATATCGGAGGCTGATCGTGCGGGGGTTCACGAGCTTCCCCACAATCGCGTCCCTGACGAAATCGTTCAGGCCCGCGGTGTCCCCGTCTCCGTCGATGACCTTCTGCACTTCGGAGGCGACGTGCTGGAAGACCTCCCTGAATATCCTGCAGGAGTTTCCGCCGTTGTCCTCCAGCCCGCACTCGTGGTAGGCGTCCATGGAGCAGCCTCCGTTGCAGTACCTGAACACGGGGCATGCCATGCACTTCTCCCTGCGCCTGACGGACCCGATCAGGATCCTCCTGAACCCTTCGGACCGGAACAGGTCGCCGATGGTCCCCTCGTTTATGTTCCCCATGAGGAACTCAGGGGGACAGGCCTTGGCGCACGGGAACACCGATCCGTCGGGATTGACGCACATCCATTTGGTGAGGCAGGACGTGTGGGCGCAGTCCGATGGCACCGGATCCCCCAGATAGTTAAGGATGTAGAGGTAATGGGGGATCAGCGGGACATGGGCCTCGGCGTCATGGAACCATGCATCGAAGGCCTCGATGCTCCCCTTTATGTAATCGTCCGCATCGGGGACCGTCCCGCTGCGCTTGGCGCATCCCGCCGGGATCACCGGGCTCAGGGAGAGGTTCGTCCCGCCGGCCTTGAAGAAATCGTACAGCTCCTTCTGCTTGAGGGCCGTCTCGGAAGATATCGTGGCGGAGACGGAATACTTGTTCTCTTTCGCCGAGAGCATGGCCAGCGCCTTCGACGGGTCTCCGACGCGAAGGACCGAGTTGTACGGCCCTTCGTAGGAGACTCCGATGTTGATCCTCTTCTCGCGGCAATATGCCATCAGACGGCGGTTGAGAAGAGTGCCGTTGGTCTGGATCGTGTTGCTGCAACGGTTGGAATCCCTTCCGAAGTACTTCTCCTGAAGGGATATCGCATCCTTGTAGAAAGACATGGGGAGCGTCAGCGGCTCTCCTCCATGCCAGATGAACCATACGGCCTCGTACTCTTCGGAGCACTTCCGGATCAGGTTCTCCAATGTCCGGGGAGACATCCCCCCTTTCACCCTCTCCTCGGGAACGTGGTAGCAATGGCTGCACGAATGGTTGCAGTACAGCGTAGGCTTGACCACTACCGACAGATAGGGCTTCATGCGCCGACCCTGTCAGAAGGGCCAGTAGGTCCAAGCGCCGTTGAATCCATTAGTGCAGTAGCAGCAGCAGGCCACGCAGACGACGACTCCTCCGATGAGGCATCCGTACCATCTGGGCGTGTTGCAGCAGCCCTTGTCGTCGCAGCAGCAGTAGTCGCACTTGGTGGAACCCTCGTGATCGCCCTTGTCGTAGCGCTCGCTATGGTCCGTCTCGGGAAGTCCCTCCATTGCGAACGCGATGAACGCGGACGGGGACTGGCTCTCGTAAAGTGCGGTCAATTTGTCTACCGATGCTGACTCGTACGACATTGGATACTCACCTACCGATGCATAGAATCGGTACGACTGCTGTACCTTGTGCGCATATATAAGAATTCTGACAGCCCAGATATCAGCCAGCCAGACTGATGAAGGGATGCTCGCGGGCAGATGCCGGCGATGACAGGGTCTGGCAGCAGACGCGGATGCGATCGCGCCCGATTTCCATCTCCGCCTCGCAAAAGTAGGTCTATTTCTTAGCTTTTTAAATCTAAATATTACACAACAGCCTTAAAAACCCCATACCGCGTCGCTCGTCATACCAGGGAAGGGGTCTGTGTTCAGACCCTCTCCCGCACACAGGCTTCGGCCCTGAGATTCCCACGGAGGTGAAATAATCACTCAGAAGAGGGAGGACTGGGGCCTTATAGTCCAAATCGCGGCCCTGGTCCTCGGAGTTGCTCAGCTCATAGTTGAGCTGCTCCGCTGAAAACACCTTAAGGCGGTCTTCGGACCGCCCGTAATGTTCGGGTTGTCTATCGGCTAAGACCTATATTTCACTGTCGCAACAGCGATCGAATGTCGGTTCTGCCGCCGGATCTGCCCCCGGCCCGATACCGAGCAGTTCCTCCCCAAGAGACTTTCCGTCCTGCATCTCCGAAAGTGAAGTCTGCCCGGCAGAGGCTCCAGCATGATTATATCGCTCCCGATGAATCACGCGGGCGATGTTCGGCTACACCACCCCGTTCTACGACAGGATGTCGCCCTCCGACATAGCCCTCTACAAGAGGTACTACTGCGAGGGATGCCATCAGCTCAGGGACGGGTTCGGCCTTACTGGCACTCTCACCGTCAACTACGACATGACGTTCAACGCCATCCTCCTGTGCGGAATCGCAGGAGGCCCGTTCGACATCGGCCCGAAAGAGCGCAGGATCTGCGTCCTCGACCGCTGCAAGGCCCATTCGGACCTGATGGAGCAGATGGCCGCGTACACCCTGATCCTCACGAAATGGGAGCTGTGCGACGACAGGACCGACAAGCCCTCGCTGAAGACGAACCTCATCTCCCTGACGCTGAACCGCGCCATCGAGAAGGCCGTGAAGAAGTACCCCCAGTACGACGATGCCGTGGGCAGAGGTTTCGAAGCCCTGAGGAAGCTGGAGCTGGACGGATGCCGCGACCCGCTCCTGATGGGCCGCACGTTCGGCAGGAGCCTGTCCGGGGCCCTGGAGGACTTCGCTGGGGAATCCTGCCCGGACGGGCTCGGAGACGTGTTCACGGAGCTCACCGCGGCAGTCTACGTGATGGACGCCGTGGACGACCTGGACAACGACTTCATGGACGGCACCTACAACCCGATCCTCCCTGAGGAAGGGTTCGTGAACAAGAAGGACTACGTCAACAGGAACCTCTTCCGCGTCACAGGCCTGCTCAACGAGGCGATCGGCGGCCTTCAGGGAAGCTATTCCGGGATCAGGGAGCATATGAAGGGCAACCAGTCGATCTGCGACAACATCGTCTACTACGGCGTGCCGGCGTCAGCCAGGAAAGTGGTGTCCGGAGACACTCGGGCCAAAGGGAGCGTGAAGAACGTCCTGTCCAAGAGGAGGGACAGGATGTCAGCATGACCCGGACGGGTCGTAGTCGGAGCAGACGTCCAGCTCGAAGGCCTTCCGGCCGGTGAGCAGGCACGTCCCGTCGGAGAAGGATGAGCAGCTCTCGCAGCATCCGGGCCTGTAGCGCCCGCACGTGCCGTCCCTCTCGGTGCATCTCGACTCGGGAAGGCATACCCACAGCCCATCGGCATGCTTGCAGAACCTGCACGTGCGGCATTTGCGGTAGCTCTCGTCCATGCATCGGGCTATGCCCGGCATCGTTTAAACAACCCGCGGCCCGAAGGCTCCGGGGCCAACTATTATACGGAACCGGAGATAACCCGGAGCCATGCGCGTCACCATGGCCTACATGGGCATACCCGGGTCCAACTCCGAGCAGGCCGCCATAGATTTTGCCGAGAAGATGGGGCTCGAGGATCCCGAGATGCTCCCGATGATGGATTCCAGCGGCACCGTCCGCGCCATGGACGAGGAAGGCGCCGGATACGGCGTCGTCGCCGTGAGGAACATCAACGCCGGACCCGTCCTCGAGACGCAGGAAGCCCTTGCCGGAAGGGATGACATCGAGTGCGCCGGCAGCATATGGGTGCCGATCCACCACTGCGCGTTCGTCCTGCCCGGGACGGAGAAGGTCGAGCATGTGGCCTCCCACATCCAAGCGCTGCTCCAGACCGCCGGGAGCCTGTCCTCCCTCTTCCCAGATGCGGACCGCATCGAGGTCGAGGACACCGCGCTGGCCGCCAGGCAGCTCTCTGAAGGGACGCTCCCCGAGAACACGGCGGTGGTCTGCAGGGCCAACGCCGGCGCGATGTTCGGGCTGGAGATGATGTACGAGAACATCGAGGACCGCAAGGACAACATGACCGAGTTCCACCTGCTCAGGAAGAAGGGATGCCGATGATCGCAGACCAAATCGAGGAGGACGCCCGCAGGCTGGACGAGATAATCGCCGGCCTCAACAAAGAGGCGGCCAAGCACAGGTCCGAGAGGGACGAGTACAACATGCGCGCCCAGACCCTCACGGACAAGAGGAACAAGCTCCAGGCCCAGGCCAGGAAGCTCTCCGCCGAGGCCGCAGTGTTCAGGCAGCAGAGGGATGAGTGCAACATCTGCGCCAGAGAGGCCAAGCAGAAGCGCGACGAATGGAACGACCGCGCGGCCAGGATGAGGGCCGCCGGAGGCCTCGGAGACATCGGAGAAGCCCGCAGCCAGGCGAACAACTGGCACCAGAAGGTCGTCAAGAGCTCCCAGGACGGGCAGGCGGCGCATGACAAGATGCATTCGCTGATGGACGAGGCGGACAAGCTGAGGGCGCAGGCCCAGGAATGCCACGAGCAGATCGCCATCCTCAAGAAGGCGGCCGATGCGGAGCACGAGAAGTACATCGAGGCCGTCAGGAAGATCGAGAAGGTCAGGGACGAGCTCCCCGATTGAGATCAGTCCGGGAACAGCATCACGTCTCTGCGCAGCAGCCTCATGAACCTGTACGTCCGGATGCGCCCGGTCTTCGGGTCCGGCAGATCCATTTCGCCGGCGCTCTTGTAGTTGCACTTCTCCAGCACCCTGCCTGAGGCCTCGTTCTCCGTGTCGAAACGGGCCTGGATGAAGGTATAATCGGTGGAATCGAATATGAACCTCGATACTGCCATGAGGGCTTCGGTCATGATGCCCCTGTCCCAATAATCCTGAGAAAGGCAGTATCCGATCTCGCACCACCCTTCGTCCCTGTGGTCCCGGACCGCGGTTATGCTGCCGATGGGACGGCCGGTCTCCGCCCAGACTATGCACCAGTCCATGGAGCCGAGCTCGTACTCCCGAACCCAGGACGATATCGTTGCCGCCGTCTCCCCGGGATCGGAATGCGGATGCCAGCTGGTGAACGCCGCCACCTCCGGATCGGACATCCACTCCCTGAAGCAGGCCCCGGCATCTTCTTCAGCGAACCGCCTGAGCTCCAGGCGGGAGGTCGTCAGACGGAGCGTGCGGAACGTCATAGGATCTCGATCTGCAGCGACGACATGACGTCCAGCGCCTTCTCGCCGAGAGCCCGGTCGTAGCTTGCGACGCAGTCCCTTCTGACGACGATCCTCGCCTGCGGGTTCGAAGTCCTGGCGATGACGGCGTTGGCCATGACGCAGATGTTCGTGGCGACGCCGCATATCTCGATCTCGTCGTAATCGCGGAGGATCTCCAGCAGCTCGCCGCATCCGAACGTCCCCTTCCGGAGGATCCTGCAGCCCTCGGAGAGCCCCCGGACCTTGCCGTGGAGCTCCCATCCTTCCGTGCCATCTATGCAATGGGGGACCGGCAGCATCCTGCCCTCGAGGGTGCCGAGATAATCGTCCCCGTGGGTGTCCATGGTGAAGATGACGTCGTCCGAAGAATCCAGATGCTCGCGTATCCTTCCGCAGACCGCATCCTCGATCGCGGCCGCGTCGGCGCTGCCCAAGGCGCCGTCCACGAAGTCGTTCTGGTAATCGATCACCAAGAGTACCCTCATGCTCCGGGGGAATGCGTCAGACCTTAATGTCCGTAGCGGCGCGGGAGTTGCGCCTGACGACATCGTACACCGTGCTGTAGGGGATGTTCCGGGATATCGAGATGTCCACGCAGGACAGCCCGCGGCGGTACTCCTTCAGGATCAGCTCGTCGTAGGCGCCGCCCTCGGGCTCGGCCGGCTTCTTGGGCTTCCTGCGGCCGAGATCGTCCAAGTCCTGAGCCCATGTGCGCGTGGTGCACATGGGGCACCTGCACGGGACCTTGCTCCCTTTCGAATGCCAGACATAGCCGCACCTCTTGCATGTGAACTCCTGAGGAGGGACGTTCCACTGATGGGTCCCGCAGGACGGGCACCTCTTGGGCACCCCGTTATGGGAGTTCCATGTGTGGTTGCAGCGGAGGCAGGTCAGCTTCAGCTCGGGATTGTTCCATTTTATGGAGCGGCACTTGGGGCACCTCTTAGGATGCTCGTCCCCCCTGGGGGTCCAGACATAAGAGCATCTGGCGCACTTCAACGAGTCGCTGACGGCTTTCTCTGGAGGCATAATATACATTTTAGCTTTTAAAATATTTAATGATTTCTAAATGGTATATAAGTTGGATGCAGATTCTAACCATGCACGGATTCAGGATCGCCATCCGTGGCGGAATCCGAGCCATATGGCGATGTAGACGCGGGCCATCCCCGGCCTCCGGAGGATCGCGGCGAACCCCTTCGGAACCGAGGCCCTTCCCCTGAGCGGGCGCATGGCATCCGCTATCTCGGCATCGGACCATCCTGCGAAGATCCCGCGCGCCTCCATGAAATGAGGGTCCCTGTAGATGCAGCGCGAGTACCACCTGCCGTAGCGCTCCGGCCTTCCGGCGATGACGGCTTCGGCGGCCTTCCTGCCCGAGACCATGGCAGCCCCGATCCCCCCGTAGCAGAGGGCGTTGGCCAGCCCTGCCGCGTCGCCGACGAGGAGGGCGTTGCCGGACGCCGCGCTCGGAACGCCTCCGAACGGAAGGTGCCTCGCGCCGCGGGACACTGTCCTGGACGGCTCCGGGCAGCCCTTCGGGAAGCCTACGGACACGTAGCCGTCATGGGACGGGAACCTCCAGGCATAGCAACCCTTGAACTCCTCTCCGACCGTGAAGCCCAACCCGGCCTGCTCTCCCGGGGATATCGTGTTGACTATCGGGAGCATCCCCGCGGGCCGCGTGCCGAACAGGTCCCTCCTCACGACGGAATGCGCCCCGTCCGCTCCGATGAGGTACCTGCAGCCTATGGCCCCTGCGGTGGTCTCGGCAATGAACCCGTCGGGCGATGCCGAGACCTTCAGGGCGGTTCCGCGGACCAGCCTGGCCCCGCATCTGGCGCGCCAGTCGGCGAGCAGGGAAGGGCGGTCGATTATGGCACCCCTGACGGTCATGGTCGAAGATGCGCCGTCCGATGACGATATCGTTATGGACTCCACGTCGCGGATCCTGAACCTCCTCTCCACGCGGTTGAGCCTGAGCATCTTCTCGCTGACGGCCTCGCCGCAGACGGAGTGGTATCTGGGGATAGCGCCGTCCGAGAGCCTCTCCAGCAATATGACGCCGAGGCCGCTCCCCCTGAGCGCCATGGCCGCGGAGGCCCCCGCGGGGCCGGAGCCGATTATCAGGACATCCGTCTCCAAGGTATCACGCCAGGAGGACCAGCTGCTTGGACACCGCCATGCGGATCCTCATCATCATCGTGCGGCTGCCGTACATCTCGTCCGTGTACTCCGTGCTGGACTCCAGGTCCTTCAGGAACCTGTCGGCGCACTGCTCCGTTATCTCGCGGGAATATGCGAGCACGTTGGTCTCGAAGTTCAGCGTCAGCGACCTGTGGTCCATGTTGGCCGATCCTATGGAGCAGATGTCGTCGTCCATCAGGACCATCTTCTCGTGGACGAAGCCGTCCCTGTACCTCCAGACCCTCACGCCCTGGTCCATCAGGAGCTTGGAATAGGTCATGTTGTTCCAATAGACGAATATGTGGTCCTTCTTGTCCGGGACCAGGATCCTGACGTCGACCCCCCTGCGCACGGCGTTCCCCATGGCGGTGAGCATGGACTCGTCCGGGACGAGATAGGGCGTGGTGATGTACAGCCTGCGCTTCGCCCGGGACATCATCGCAAGGTACTGCATCTGCACAGGGTTGTTGGGCATGGAGTCCGGGCCTCCGGACACCAGCTGCATGCTCGCGCCCCCGCCGGTCGGGAGGTCCTCGGCGATGTACCTCTCCAGGGGCTTCATCGGGTCGCGCCTGGAGCTGTACTGCCAATCGGCGCAGAACCTGACCATCATCGGCACCACCCCCTGGCCCTCGACCCTCACCGTGGCATCCCTCCAATGGCCCAGCGGGCCCTCGCCCAGGTACTCGTCGCCGATGTTGAACCCTCCGCAGTACCCGATCTTCCCGTCGATCACCGCGATCTTCCTGTGGTTCCTGTTGTTCTTCTTGGGGCTCAGCATGAGGTTGATGGAGGAATGGAACATCGCATAGTGCCCGCCGGCGTTGATGAACCTGAAGATCCCCTCTTTGGGACCCTTCCCGATGCCGAACCCGTCCGTGAGGAGCCTCACCTCCACGCCTTCCCTGACCTTGCCGATCAGGACGTCCATGAAGGCGTTCCCGACCCGGTCGTTCCGGATTATGTAGTATTCGATCAGGATGGACTTCTCCGCCGAGCGGATGTCCTGCATGAGGGCGGCGATCTTGTCGCTGCCCTCGGTGTACAGCGCGATGTCGTTCCCGCGGGTGTACGACCATGCCCCTGCGCGGTCCATGAGCTTCGCCATGCCGTACTCCTCCGACATCGCGGGGTTCCCGCCCAGGTCGCGCTCCAGCGTGCCCGCCTGATACTCCACGCCCTTCATGAGCTGGGTGTCGGTTATGTTCTTGGGCGTGAACTTCCTGCGGCTGTAGATCGTCGAGCCCATGTACATATAGAGGATGAACCCGACGGGAGGCAGCAGGGCCATGATTATGAGCCACGTCAGGAAGACGCGGGGATCGTACTTCTCCAGCAGGAACATCACGAAGAGCGCTATCACATCCGCGACCACTATGACCATCACCAGGTCCGAGAGGACGTTGGTGTACGACAGGAGCTGATCGACGGATGACATCGGCATTGCCATGACCTGAGCGTATTTGTCTATATCGACCGCCGCGCCCGGTCAGACGAAGACCATCTGGACCAGCGCCATGTACAGCACCGTCCCGGCCCCGATGCTGAGGAGGATGTTCCGCTTCCACAGATGGAGCGCGATGACCGTCATGCAGGCGATGAGCTCCGGAAGGCCGTAAGGGTACGCCATGACAGACGTCGACCTCAGGCAGTACACCGCCAGCATCCCGATGATCGCCGGGGGCAGGACCTTCCCGATGTACACGACCGAGGGAGGGACATCCCTGCCCTTGGGGAACGCAAGGAAAGATGCGGCGCGGGTGGCGAACGTCGCGGCGGCCGCCGCGAGGATCATCGCCAGGGATGAGACCGGGTCAAGCATCGCCTTCGCCCTCCTTCTCGGGCTCGAACCTCTTCCTGCAGACCATGATCACCGCGATCACCAGCAGCATCGTGGGCAGGACGAAGTTGTCCGTGCCGAAGACCAGCAGGCAGGCGAGGGCCGCAGAGAGCCCGAGGATCTCGGGCATCCTGTTGCCGCGGGACATCCACATCTCGATGAACAGCACCAGGAACAGAGCGGTCATGGCGAAATCTATGCCTGTGGAGTCGAAGGGGATCGCCGTGGCCGCAAGGGAGCCTATCGCCGTCCCGGCTATCCAGTAGATGTGGTTCAGGAGCGTTACGGAGAGCAGGAAGTCCTCCTCGTCCACATCCTCCGGGACCTTGGTCGTGCATATGAGCGAATAGGTCTCGTCGGTCATCCCGAAGATCAGGTACCACCTCCTGCGCCCGAAGCGGTTGTAGCGGTCGACCAGGGACAGCCCGTAGAAGACATGCCTGATGTTGACCATCAGCGTGAGGAATATCGCCTGCAGGAAGGAGTATCCCGGGACGAAGAAGTTCACGGCCAGGTACTGCCCCGATCCGGCGTAGACGATCAGGCTCATCAGGACCGCCCACAGGACGTTGTAGCCCATGCCGGCGAACATGACGCCGAAGGCCAGGCCTATGAACAGGTATCCTGTCAGGATGGGGACGGTGTACGGGAACGCCCTCCTCATCGCATAGCCGAGCTCGCCCATCTTATCTTCTTCGCAGGTGCGGGTGCGGGGCCCCGGCCCCGCATGGAATCTCATTCTTCGTCGGACCCGGATCTGACCTTGACGGCCATCCCCTTCTTCATCCTCTTCATCTCGGACGCCGCGAGGAACGCCCTCCCGGTGGCCACGGGCCTGTCGGAGGAATCCGTGACGATGACCTCCTCCATCGGGCGGAGCTCGGGGTCGCAGGACGTGACGAACTGGCAGAACACGTTCCTGCCGTCGGAGACGAAGGGGACCGCATCGTCCGTGACGGACACCCTCATGTGAGGCGCCGGCACGGCAGAGACGATCCTCTTGGCGCCTTCCATCCGGAGGGTGTACAGCCCGTCGCCGGCGCGCATGGACAGGACGTGCTCCCCGTCGGAGACGACGTTCCTGATCTTGCCGGTCTTCTTGCTCGTGACCAGCTGGATCGGCTCTCTGAAGAGGGCATCCGCCGCAGGGATCCCGAACTGATACCTGGCGACAGCCTTGGCCCTGAGCAGATCCGCATCGTGCTCCTCCGTTCCGCCGTCGGGGATCTGCTCCGGCTCGATGGCCTCGGAGAACCCCTTGGCGGACAGGAACTGGAACGTGAGCCTCTCCGACTCCGTCTCGGTCTCCGCGTCCGGGATCGAAGGGAACAGCGACTGGGCCAGAGGGTACATCTCGTCCAGCTCGGCCGGGACGGGGCCCCAGGGAGTGGCCACGATCGGAGTGTAGCCGGCTCTGCGCGCCTTGCCGAACGCTTCGGCATAAGGCCTGCTGTAGGGCTTCCCGGCGCAGTCCGGGAAGATGACGGCCTTGCCGGTCGGAGGGACGTACCTCTCGCCGAGCCTGTCCAGATAGCGCTTGTACACGGGCCTGGACCTGCTCTCGGGACCGGTGTAGAACACCGCCCCCTCTCTGCTGATCGGATCGTACAGCTCCATCTGCCCCTGGTACTCCCTCAGCCTCCTGAGGCCGTCCAGCAGGGCGGGATGGGCCCTGCAGCGGTTCTCGGCCAGCTCCCAGAGCCTGCCCTCCCTGAGGTACCTCTTGACGAGCGCCAGCTCCTGCGTGATCTGGTAGAGGTTGTGCTCTGCGATGAGCTTGGTGCGCTTGTTCTTGTCCATGCGCCTGATGCTCTCGAGGGTCTGCCCCCTGCATGCGGGGCAGTTGCAGTCCAGGGTCTGCATGTCCTGGAGCCTGAAGGTCCCGTCCAGGAACATCATCCTGTCGTCCCTGGCGAACTTCGCGTACGAGGCGGAATCGAACAGGTCGCATCCCATGAGCGTCAGAAGGGCGAGGACCATGGGATGGCCCGCCCCGAAGGCGTGTACCGGGCGGTTGGGGTTCAGCCCTTTCTTGGAGGACATGACCACGTCTACCAGCTCGGAATAGCGGTACTGCTCCATCAGAGGGACGATCCCGCCTATGGGGTGGACGTCTACGTCCATGTCCGCCATGCCGGCGGCGCTGTACTCCCTCAGGTCGGTGTAGATGGAGCCCTGCACGACGCCGTTGATCATCATGTCGCCCTTCATGCCGCAGGCCTCCCTGGTGCGCTCCAGGGTGGTCTCCAGGGACCATTTGGTCTTCGCGTATGTCCAATCCGGCTCGGTGAAGATGTCCAGCACGGTGCCGATGTCGGTGCCGATCGATTTCTGGAACTCGATGATCTCCGGGTTCGTGACCTCGACCTCGCCGTACATATGGCTCTGGAACGTCCCGGAATCTGTCATGATGACGCCGGGGAAGTCGAGCATCTCGTGGAGCCCGACGGCCTGGGCCTTCTCCTTGAGGGGCGGGCTATTCCTGATGATGTATGAATTCGTGATGAGCGCCCTGAATCCGAAGGTTTCGTAGAGCTCCCTCGGAGGGACGGTGCATATCTTGGGGTTGACCACAGGGAGCAGCGCCGGAGTTTCTATCGTACCCGACCTGGTGGCGAACTTCCCAATCCTCGCCATCCCGTCCCTTCTGACGATCTCGAACATTACGGGAAGGATGGACAGGTCCTATTTATAAAAGGGTGGGAAGGGGCGGGGCATGAGCCCCGAGACCCCCTCGGAAGATCAGTTGATCACGTCGATCTGGTTCTTGTTCTCGTCGGCGAACACCTTGGCTATGGCGTTCTTCATGATCGTGTCCGGGACATCCTCCACGAACTCCTTCTTCCAGTCCAGGGTGGGCCTTCCGAAGGCGACGAGCCTGGGGCCGCTGTCGCAGACCTCCTCGGCATCGAGCATCTTGATCTCCAGCCCGTCGATGATCTCCGGGATCGTCATGCCGTTGATGTAGACCTCGTTCCTCCCATCGTCCAGGACAGTCTCCTTGTAGGCGCAGGAGATGTCGGCCATCTGCATCTCGAATACCAGGCCCTTGATGTACTGGTTCATGACAGCGCAGGTCCTGCGGCGGATCGTCGGGTCGTCCGGGTCTGCAGAGTGCCTGTACTCGATGTTGATCATTGCCATGCATCAGGAATCCTGCAACGTGTTGATAACCGTAGCGGGATGCCCCGACAGGTGCTTGGCCGGCGATCGGCGCCGCGGATGCATGAGCCCTGCCGCAGCGGAATAGATGTCCTGCAGAGCGGCGCGGGAATATGCCCGCAAGCTCGACCTGCCGGCTTTCCGAATGCGACTGACCCGGCCGGAACATGGCGGCATATCGTCGCGCGGGTCGGATCCACCCTGCCTTCTTCTCCGCCCTGCGGAAACAGGCATCGACCACGTCGGGATCCATGTCCGACAGCGGCACCACGTCGGCAGGCTCGTCCGCGTGAGGGGCTAGCTCCAGCTCGAACCATACGGCGTCGTGCCATCCGCCCGCCTTGTACCCTGCCTGGCGGAACCTGCCGACCTCCCGGAATCCCATAGAGCGGTGCAATGATTCGCTGGCGGCGTTCGGGGAGTTCACGCTTGCGAAGGCGTTGACCGCGCCCTGCGCCCTCAGGATGTCCAGCATGGCGCCGTACATGGCCTTGCCGACCCCCATGCGGCGATGGTCCGAGTCTATGAAGATCGTCAGAACCGCGCTCCACTGATAGGCTCCGCGGGTCATCAGCCTTTGCGCGTAGGTGTAGCCGACAGCATCGCCGGAATCGTCTGTGCAGACGATCCACGGCAGATCCGCCTGGATCGCGGCCAGCCTCGCTGAGAAGGCCTCGGCCGTAGGGAGGTCCGGCTCGCCGGTGGCATGAGTGCCGATGCTGTGGCTGAAAACCCTGAGCATCGCCGGGACATCTGATGAACGCGCCATCCTCAGTTGCATGGGGCATCGATGGGAAGAGTGCGTATTTGAGCCTATCCGGCCATGGGGAGCAAATCGCATACGATGCATCGCAGAGCCGGAGTCCGCATCACGGCTCCCGACGGGCCTTGCCCGCGTTCGACTCCGCCCTGCGGAGACAGCCGTCCGCGGCATCCGGGCCCAGATCCGGGAAGAGAGTGATTTCGGCAGGATCGCCGGCATGCCAGCTCAGTTCCATCTCGTACCATGCCACATCGTGCCATCCGCCCGCCTCGTACCCTGCCTGGCGGAACCTGCCGACCTCCCGGAACCCCATCGGGCGGCGGAAAGATTCGCTCGGATTCGGAACGGTGACGCAGGCGAACGCATTGACGACGTTCTGCAGCCTCAGGATGTCCAAGAGGGCGCTGTACAGCGCATATGCGATCCCGTTGCCGCGATGGCCGCGGTCGGCGTATACGGAGAGCTCCGCGCTCCATCTGTAGGCCCTGCGCCCCATCAGCCTGTGGGCATAAGCGTATCCGGCGACCTTGCCGGAATCGCCGATGCAGACGATCCACGGGTACTCGGCCTGCGTGGAGGCGATCCTGCCAATGAACTCCTCCGGGGAAGGGAGCTCCGGCTCGAAGGTGATCGGCGTGCCGATGAATTGCCCGCATATCCCGAGCATCTCCCGCGCGTCCGGCGGGCATGCCGTCCAGAGCCGCATGACGCCTTCCGGGGCAAGGCACGTATTTGAACCCATCCAGACGCCCGGATTCAACGGCGGTTGGGCGGTCTTAACGGGGGGTGTGGAGCCTTATATAGAAAGAAAAGATTCTCAGGCGTATCACAGGTGATGACATGACTGAAATGCTCAAAGTGGTCGACCTGCACGCCGCCGCCGGCGACAAGGAGATCCTGAAAGGCGTCAACCTCACCGTCAACGAGGGAGAGACCTGCGTCCTTTTCGGTCCCAACGGGTCCGGAAAGTCCACCCTGCTGTCCACCATCATGGGCTACAGCTCCATACAGGTGACCCGGGGCCAGATATTCTTCAAAGGGCAGGACATCACCGGCCTGTCCGTCGACCAGCGCGCCAAGCTCGGCATCGGGATGATGATGCAGAGGCCGCCGAACATCTACGGGGTCAAGCTCGGGGACCTGATCAAGGTCTCGTCCCCCCGGGGAGAAGAGGTCCTCAAGGACGCTCCCAGGTTCAAGATGGACTCGTTCCTGGACAGAGAGGTCAACGTGGGCTTCTCCGGAGGGGAGATCAAGAGGTCCGAGCTCCTGCAGCTCACCGCCCAGAGGCCCGAGTTCATCCTCTTGGACGAGCCCGAGTCCGGAGTGGACCTGGAGAACATCGACCTGATCGGCAACAAGGTCCACGACCTGCTGTACGACGGCACCTGCCCCGGGAAGCAGAGGCACGTGTCCTCGCTGGTCATCACCCACACGGGGCAGATCATGGACTACATCGGCGCGGACCGCGGATATGTCATGAAGAACGGAAGGATCCAATGCTCCGGGAGGCCCAGCGACCTCCTGAAGGAGATCAAGGAGAACGGCTACGGAGAGTGCGGAGAATGCCAGATAATCAAGCTGTGAAGGAGGCCCTCTCCAAGAAGGGCGCGTACGGCGCCGACCTGGACCTGGACCGCTACGAGGAAGGGAGCAGGGACCCCGAGCAGATCGAGGACCTGGAGAGCTCGGACTACAGGGAGTACATGGAGAAGGTCGGAGTGGTCTCCGACGAGATCAACCGCTCCGGGACCCTGATGTTCATCGACAACGGCCTGAGCCACTGCCACACCAACGAGCAGGAGGGCATGGAGATGATGTCCACCCAGGCCGCGCTGAAGAAGTACGACTGGGTGAAGGACTACATGTGGAAGGCCGTGAACCCGACGAAGGACAAGTACACCGCCAAGAGCTTCCTGGAGAACGCCGACGGCTATTTCGTGAGGGTGAAGTCCGGGTACCACATCAAGAGCCCGGTGCAGACGTGCATGCTCCTGAACACCGACAAGAGCGTTCAGAACGTGCACAACATCATCATCGTGGAGGACAACGCCTCCCTGGAGATGATCACAGGATGCTCCACCGCCCATCACGCAGACGATGCGCTCCACGTGGGGGTGTCGGAGATGTACGTCGGGGAGAACTCCGACCTGACGTTCTCCATGATCCACAGCTGGGGCAAGCAGACCGGCGTCCGCCCCAGGACAGGGACGATTGTCGGCAAGAACTCGCACTTCACCAACAACTACGTCATCCTGAACCCCGTGGGGAGCCTCCAGAGCTTCCCCGGAGCCACGCTCGCAGAGGGAGCGTCCGCGATGTACAACACCATGTGCATAGCGCACGAGGGCTCCGACATCGACACCGGCGGGATGGTCAACCTCAACGGGAGGCGCAGCAACGCCCAGATCATGAGCAGGAGCATCTCCATGGGCGGACGCATGTGCGCCCGCGGAAGGCTCGTCGGGAACGCGCCCGACATCAAGGCGCACCTGGAATGCAGGAGCATTATCATGAAGGACGGGGGCTCCACCAGCGCCGTTCCCGAATTGGAAGCGCATGTCGCCGATGTCGAGATGACCCACGAGGCCGCTGTCGGAAAGATTGCCAGGGACCAGATCGAGTACCTAATGTCCAGAGGCCTCGACGAGGACCAGGCCGTCAGCATGATCGTCAGAGGGTTCCTGTCCGGAAGCATCAACGGCCTCCCGCCTGCGCTGCAGAAGGAGCTGGACTCTGCCATCACCCAGGCCAACCTGGGAGACTGAGCCGCAAACCGCATCACTGCAGGTCCCGATGTTCCGGGGCCTGCCCCTTCCCCATATCATTCTGCATATAGAGAGAACTCGCCGATCCATCCTGAACTCGGCCTTCTGCTCCATCACGGAGATCGTGTTGCCGTCCGGATCCAGGAAGGACGTGAACGTGCCGAACGGAGTCCGTACAGGGTCCACGGCGAACTCCACGCCTTCGTCGATGAGCCTGCGGCGGGTGTTGTACGGAGAATCCACGCCGAAGACGATGCCCGTGTCGACGCCGGCAGAATCCGACCTCCTCAGGACGATCCTGCAGCTGCCGCGGGCCATGTACGCGCGATCGCCATCCGTTCCCAGAAGCTCCATCCCGAGGATCCCGGAATAGAACCCGACGGAACGCCCGATATCGGACACGGGGATGATGCAGGCGAATATGTTCTCGGGAAGCCCTTCGACAGTGTACTCGAAGCTGCCTCCGTGCGGATCTCCCAAAGGCATGATGCCCGGGATGGCAGAGGAGGAGATGTAATCTTGGGTCCCGGATACAGCCGCCGTTCCGGCTGCTGCTGAGATTGCCGCATGATGCCGGCAGACGCAAGACAGGGCAAGCCCCGATGCGCAGCCTGCTCGGCATTCACGCCGTTTGGCTGGACACAGTCCGGGAACTGTCTGGGATGTTGCAGAAACACAAGGAAACTGTTATATATCTGTCCATGATACCATGGAATACTGCCCTGGTAGTGTAGCGGCCTATCATGAAGCCCTGTCGAGGCTTCGACACGGATTCGAATTCCGTCCAGGGCGCTCATCTCTATTTTTGGGAAGCGTGCATCTCGCGGCCGGGAGGCCGTTCTCGTCTGATTCCAAGGGATCGCCTGCCCCTCAGCCGGCGCCAAGGGGCCTGGAGTTCCAGGAAGATTTCACTGATCTGCCGGCTCGGGCTCGTACATGTACTTCCTGCAGAACGGGATCAGCATGCATCCGACCGCGTTCCCTAGTATCGCGATCGCATCGAACACCAGCGCGTCCGGCGTGAACTCCCCCGCAGAGCAGAAGTAGAACATGTCCGCGATGGAGTGTTCGAACCCTGCCAAGATGAACACCGGCACGCAGAAGAAGATCGCCAGAAAGCTGTCCCTCTGCTTGTAGAAGTCCACTGCGATGAACATCAGGATGCCGCAGAATATCGCACGGAAGAAGATCTCGTGGTGCTCCAGCATGAGCTTGCCGTCCACCAGCGCCTGCGCCTGGTCCATGGGCATCATCAGCCCCGTCGCCAGGCTGCCGACGAAGTTCCCTGCTATTATCACGAGTATCCCGATGAGATAAGACGGGGGATTCTCCACGGCATACCCCACCTTCCCGGTGTACAGGTCCAGCTTGAACGCCACGACGGTCATGAGTCCGACGGAGAACAGCACCGCCCCGACCCACTTCGGATCCGTCTTGAGGTAGACGCAGCATCCTATCGCGATCGCCATCCCTGCAAGGAAGGCGCGCATGAACATCCTCGAGTAGCGTCCCAAGGTATCACAGCTCGTGGTAGAAGAGCAGAATCGTCCTGTATGCCCCGTCCTTGTCCCTGAATCCGCCCGGAATCATCCCCAGATGGTGGAACCCTTTCTTCTCGTAGAGGTGTATGGCCGAAGCGTTGTCCTGCACCACCGCGTTGAACTGCATTATGCGGAAGCCCTTCTCGGCGGCGACCTTCAGGGAGTCGTCCACCAATGCGCCGCCGATGCCCTTGCCGGCCATGGCCGGATCCACGGCGTAGGAGGCGTTGGATATGTGCCCGCACCTGCCCACGTTATTGGGGTGCAGAATGTACAGTCCGACCACCTTCCCGCCCAGGACGGCGACGCCGCAATGCGTCTGCGAGCCGAAAAACTCCGCGGCGCCGTCCTCTGTCAGGGCATCCTCCTGCGGGAACGCCATTCCGCGCTCCACGACGGAGTTCCAAATGTCTGCCATGGCGGGCAAGTCCGCCGGGCAGAAGCCTCTCACCTCTATGTCCATGGCGTTGGAATCGGATAGCGTCTATAAGGTCGTATCCTGACTGGATCAGCCATCCGTCCGCCCGTGCGCCGTCGCCTCAGAGGCGGTCGTACCGAGGCACCCTCCTGTCTTGCCCGCTTGAACATCCTGCGAGCCATTGAGAACGGCCGGCAGCTCGATGGAAGCATGCTGCCGACAGGCGCGGGAGAACCGCCGCACAGAAGGATGCATGGGAGCGAAAGGCTCCGCAAAGGGATGTCATCGGAGAAGGGTTCGGAAGGCAGGAGAGTGCAAGATGATGCGAGGGAAGCGGGCCAACACGATCTCGGAAACCGCGAAGACGGA
>CAVHMZ010000048.1:0-11317 GCA_963637225.1 Segatella hominis | reverse complement strand
TCTTCCAAAATTGCAGAAAACATCAGATAGTATGTTCGCAGGGTGCACGTCATTGGAAACCGTGTCTATGCCCGAATGCACGGAAATCGGAATGTATTCATTCAAAGGGTGCTCAGCGATGAAGAGCATACAGATTCCGAAGACCGTGACAAAGATAAAAGCGATGGCATTCGATGGGTGCACGAAACTTTCCAATATCACCTTCGCGGAGGGTTCCGGTCTGCAATCCCTCGGGGAAGGGTACAACTGGGATTGGGGAAAAGTCTTCGACGGAACTGCGATAACGAACATCACCCTTCCCGGTTCGCTGAACAATATCGAAGAATACGCATTCTACGGCCTCTCCAGACTTCAGTCGGTATCATTCACGGACGAGAATGTCAGCCGGAGTCTGGAAGTGAAGAGGTCTGCGTTCTATCAGACAGGGATAACATCCATAGCTTTCACGCAGAACGAAGTAAAGATTGGCAGCTACGCTTTCTACGGATGCGCATCCCTGTCGACGGTTACGATCCCGAATGTCACGAGCATTTCCGAGAATGCGTTCAAAGGATGCACTGGAATCAAAGAGATAGTCTTCGGCGATAGACTTTCATCGTTATCGGAATATGCATTCGCCGACGCGATTGGATTCCTCGAGAAAACCGGCGGAACCGAAATCGCAGTCAGTGCGGCGAACATGAACGGGTTCAAATTCGTCGGCTCTGACAAAGTTCTGATCAAGAAATGCAAGCTCTCGCTCTATTATCCCGGAGAAGAAGAGCCGGCGATCAAATACTACGGATCCGACGAGAAGCCCGAAACCCCCGAGAAAACACCTGAACCGGCGGACAAGTTCCAATACTGGGCGATAGACGACGACAAGGACAAGAAGTTCACCTTCGGACAGGACGCGATGAACGGCAAGAACATAAAGCTGTACCCGAAGTACAAGATAACCTTGACCTACAAGGATGCCGACGAAGGGGAAGACCGCACGGTAGAGAATATCGTAGGAAGGGAACTCAAAGTCAGCATACGGTTCCCCTTCGAAAGCGGCGAGATAAAGAAAGATGGGTACACCCTCGTCGGATGGAAGATAGGCGAAAAGGAATATGCGATAAACCAGGCCTATACGTTCACGGAGGACGCCGCGGTGACAGCCGATTGGTACGACAGGGATGCGGTCGTATTCGTTTCGAACGGCGGCCCGCTGGAAGGGAGCACCTACGTGCCCCTGATCGACGGGAAAGCGAAACTGATGACGGCGGCAGAGGTAAATGATTATCAGACCTGCTGGTGGTATGATAAGGATGCGGAATACGAAGACAGGGTCTATTGCGCCGTAGGCATCACGATCGAGGCCTCGGGAACCGTGTACCTAGCCCCGGAGATTTGCGAGAACTGGACAAAAATCAATTACGATTTCGGCGGAGGCAAAGGGGATGTAGAAGAGAACCCAAGAGTATGGTATGAACAGAAGGTCATGCTTCCGACATCCGATGATGTCAGGTACAGCGGCCATAGGCTGATAGGATGGAGCATGAACGGAAAGACCATCGAAGGATCGTACTTCGAGGTTCCGTGGGATATCTGGTGGAGCGATGTGACTGTAACGGCAATCTGGGAATCTGTGAGCACCGTTGCGTTCCGGGACACCGACGGATCTCCTCTGGCGGATGAGAAGGTTATCATCACCGGCGAGACGATCCGGCTCCTTAACGGAGAGACCGTCCCTGCGCAGGGCTCCGCCATCGTCGGCTGGGAGGCCGGAAGTTCCGGAACGGTCTGCGGCCTGGGAACGGATTACTGTGTCGATGCTGATGTCGTCTTCACGGCAGTGAGGACCGATGCCGCCGATGTCCTGATATACGTGACCTCCGGCGGAAAGATGATCGGAGACACGTACAGCCTCATCGAAGGGGGCTCGGCAGTCTCGGACACGCGCATCGAAAAGGACGGCTTCATGTTCCTCGGATGGCTGATGACCGACTCCGACGGCAACACCGCGGCTTACGCGAACGGAATGCACATCACGGCTTCAGGAATCGTCCGCCTGAACGCTTACCTCGTACCTGAAGGCACTGAAGTGCACAAGGTCGAGTACGACTTCGGCGGAGGAACCGGAAGCGTGACCGTCCAGGAAGCCGAGGAAGGGCAGCTCATCGCCCTCCAGACGTCTCTGGACGTTCAGCGCAATGGCTACAAGCTCGCCGGATGGGAAGTCTCCCCGGCGACGGCCGTCGCAGGCCCGTACTACACTGTAACTTCCGAGGACGTCACTCTGACTGCCGTATGGGAATCCGTCGAGCCCGGGCCGTCTCCGGACCCGCCCGCGCCCATCTGGGACGATGACGACGACGATCCGTACATTCCGACCCCCTCATACGACAGCGGCTCGTCCGGAGGATCCGACAAGACACGCGAGAACACAGTTGCGGTAGCCGTTGCCGCCGCCGCGGCGGCTGTGACGGCGATCCTGGCCATCGCCGTCTTCAGGCGCAAGTGAGCCTCCGACCGGTAATGAAAACGAGGGCCGCATCGGAAATCGGCGCGGCCCTCCCATTCAACCACGCCTCGGCGAAAGCCGAGGCCCACCTTGTCACAGAAATAGAACAGCATGGCCCGCCGCCCGGGCCATGGATGGAATGGTGCGCGGGAAATCCCCGCGCACCGGTTTGCCTCACTGGAGGACGTTCTCGCTCTCCAGCTCTTCGAGGATCCTCTTCCTCAGAGCCGTGAACTCCGGCGAGGCGCGGTCCCTCGGCCTCGGCCAGTCGATGCCGATGACCTCCTTGATCCTCGCGGGACGTTTGGTCAGCACCACGATCCTGTCGGACAGGTACACCGCCTCGTCAACCGAGTGCGTGATGAAGATGATCGTCTGATCCGTCTTGTCCAGGATCTTCAGCAGACCTGCCTGCATCAGGTTCCTGGTCTGGGCGTCCAGCGCCCCGAAGGGCTCGTCCATGAGAATCACATCCGGATTGGTCACCAGCGCGCGGGCGATGGCCACGCGCTGCTTCATCCCTCCGGACAGCTCGTGTATCCTCGCATCGGCGAACTTCTCCAGCCCCACGATCTTCAGGTACTTCTCGGCCCTCTCCCGCCTCTGCTCCTTCGGAACCCCCGCGATCTCCAGTCCGAACTCCACGTTCTTCCTGACCGACCTCCAGGGGAACAGGGCGAAGTCCTGGAACACGAACCCGCGGTCCGCCCCGGGGCCGGAGCATTCGCGGTCCCCGATGTAGATCGACCCTCCGGAAGGAGGTATCAGCCCGGCTATAAGCCTCAGGATCGTGGTCTTTCCGCATCCCGAAGGCCCGACGATGGATATCAGCTCCCCCTTGCGTATGTCCAGGGAGAAGTCCTCCAGCACAACGGTCTGCGACTCGTCGGTTATGTAGGTCTTCTGAAGGTTCCTTATGTGTATCTGGTCCTCTCCCTCTTTTATATCGGCCTCGTCCCTGAAAGGCAGGCCGTCGGTGGCCCGGGAAACGGACACCCCTTGCTCTATCTCGTCAGACATTCGACATCCCCATCCTTCTCGTGACGATCTTGTGCACGTACTCGGCCAGGCCCGTCGTGACCAGTCCGAGGACGGCTATCACGGCTATCGCCGCGAAGGCACCCGGCCAGAACCCCGCCGTGGCCTGCTCGGAGAGGTAGAACCCTATCCCGCTCAGCTGCGGAGCGTAGAGCTCTGCGGCGACTATGCACATCCAGCCTATCCCCAGCCCGACCTTGACCCCGTTCATCAGGTACGGGACGGCGCTGGGCACCATGACCTTGTAGAACACCTGCGCCGGCGAGGCCCCCATGGTGCGGGCCGCGTCCATCAGGTTCGGGTCGATCTTCTGCACTCCGAACACCACGTTGGTCAGCAGAGGGAAGAATATCCCGATGAACACCACGAGTATGGGCCCGATGGTGTAGTTGATCGCCAGGATGAATATCGGCGCCCATGCGATGGGCGCGATGGGCCTGAGCACCTCGATGACCGGGTTCGCGAACTCGCGGAGGGTCTTCGAGTACCCGATGACCAGCCCCAGGGGGATGGACACCAGCAGGGCCAGGCCGAACCCCAGCAGGAATGTCTTCATGCTCGACGCGATGTAGTCCCACAGCGACTTCCCGGTCATGGGGTCGCCGTTGGCGACCAGGTCGCACAGGGCTTCCCAGGTCTGCGCCGGCGTGGGTATGGCCGTGGAGTTCGCCAGTATGGACACGTCCCACCAGGCGAACACGAAGCACACCAGGGACGCGGTCGCGATGACCCCTGTCCTGAACATGCGATGATATTTGTTGTTCTCGTCGTATGTCCAGTTGAATATGGTTGCCATCGGCCCACCTCAGCTCTTGATGAGCTTCCCGTTGATCGCGGTGATCGTCACGGGCGGAGCCCCCAGGAACCCGAAGTCGGCCTCCCCGTTCTGCAGGGACGTGGCCACCCCGGCCCCGTTGGCCGCCGACGTGGTCTTCACCGTTATCCCGTACTCGCCGAAGAAGCCCTTCTCGATCCCGACATGGACGGCGATCTGGTGCGCATCCCCCGCGATGACGGCGACCGTCACCGACGCATTGCTGTACCCGGAGCCGCTCTTCTCGTAGGCCATCGCCTGCGACAGGTACCCGTCGTCGACGAACCTCTGGGCGAGCACGTGGGAGCTGCTGAACCCCGCGTCCTTCAGGGACACCCTCAGGACCCCCTGGAGGCCGTACAGGCTGTTCACCAGCTTCGAGATGTCGCTCTCCAGGCTCATGAGCGGGGCGTCGGCGGTGTCTCCGGCGCCTTTGCCGCCGTACGTGTACACGACGGAATCCATTGCGGCCGAGATGACGGACCTGTCCATCCCGGTCTTAGCCTGGGCGATGGACATGAGCTCCTCGTAATCGGCGGACGACTTGTCTGCCAGGGCCGCGTTGACCCAGTCCACGGACCTGATGTACCCCGCCAGGAACCTGACGGTCTCGTCGGAATGGGAAGATGTGTACTTGTGGGAGGCCCCGACCACGCAGCAGGCGTGCCCGGAATCGAAATCGCCGGTGGTCATCATAGAGTTGCACGGGCGGACCTGGTTCAGAAGGAGGGCGTGGTACTGGGGCTCCCAGATGATGCCCCCGTCGATGTAAGAGCTGGACGATGCCTCGAACGCGGCCGCGTTGGTTATCGTCTGCACGTAGTACACGCTGCTCGACGTCGGAGACCTGTCCGCGCCCTCGGTGTAGGGCGCGAACCTCAGCCCCATGCCCTGCACCAGCGTCTGCAGCTGGATATGCTGGATGGATGTGCTCCCGGGAGTCCCGAAGACCTTCCCCCTCCAGCCGTCCGTCTTCATTATGACGCTGCCGCTCTCGTCCTTGACCGGCTTGCCGTCGGAATCGACCTCGATGAAGTCGCCCGCGACGTACTTGGCATCGATGTATATCCCCGACCCCTCCGTGTTGACGCGGGCGATCAGATTGATCTCCTTGTCGTCCTCCGTCTGGTTGTAGAACATCACCAGGATCGATGAGGACAGCAGGAAGGCCACCACGATGGCCGCTGTCATCGCTACTTTCTTGTCCATGAAGATCACCGTCTTCCTGGTACCTGCGGAGCTTCCAGCGCTTATATAACCGTTTCAGGAAAAACTATCCTTATTGTAATAACAGAACGATCGCGTTCAGGCGTTTGTAATCAGCCGCGGGAACGGATGCCGCGGGGGACAGCTCCCCCGCAAGGTTTGATCTTCAGATGTTCCTGAAGAGGGTGGCGTACTGCATCTTCTTCGCGCCGAAGTAGTCCCTGCAGTACTCGGCCGTGGACTCCGGAGGGAACTCCTTGCAGGAGAAGACGTCGATGAACGCCCTGTCGGTGTCCTCGGCGAAGTGGCCCGCGATGCAGGAGGTCTCGATGAGCTGGATCAGGGAGTACCCCTCGACCTTGGGCTCGGCTCCGAACCTGACGGCGATGGGCTCGCCGTACCTCTTCATCCTGATGTGCTCGGCCAGGTCGATGGCGAACTTCTTGATGTACTCGCCGTCGGAGATCTTCCGGTGGTCGCACTCGCCGAGGTCTATGGCTATATGCAGTCCCCACTGCTTCTCATCATTGTATTTCCTGATGGACTCCTCGTCGGTGAGGAGGGGGCCTGAACAAGGACTCATGCTGTACATCTTTATCACCGCGGACCAGCCGCAGCTGTCGCATCGACCTTCTGTATTTCAAATCGACCCTGCGGCGATCGGCGCGTTGTCCCGTGGGAGATAACAGGCGCCTCCGAATGTCTCCCACGGGTCATCGCATGCTTCGCGCGCCCTCGGCGCCGCCACGGCAAAAGATATCTCCGAGCCGCGGATTGAAGGAGCCATGGGCTCAAAGGTATACTTCACGGACATGCGCTGCGAGGCGGGCGACAGCCTGCTGATGAAGCTCGGGCGCGTCGCCCGCGCAGCGGGGATATGCGACATAGATATGGAGAAGAAGTTCGTCGCCCTGAAGATCCACTTCGGGGAGCTGGGGAACCTGTCCTTCCTGAGGCCGAACTACGCCAAGGCCGTGGCCGACATCGTCAGGGAGAACGGCGGGATCCCGTTCCTGACCGACTGCAACACCCTGTACGCCGGGAAGAGGAAGAACGCGGTGGAGCACATGGACACCGCGAACCTGAACGGGTTCGGGCCGATGACCACCGGCTGCCAGATCATCATCGCCGACGGCCTGAAGGGGACGGACGATGTCGAGGTGCCGATGGACGGGGAGTACGTGAAGAACGCGAAGATCGGCAGGGCCATCGTAGACTCCGATGTCCTGATCACCCTGACCCATTTCAAATGCCACGAGCAGGCAGGCTACGGCGGCGCTCTGAAGAACCTGTCCATGGGATGCGGCTCCCGCCGCGGGAAGCTGGAGATGCACGCCGCCGGGAAGCCCAGCGTCGAAGCGGAGAAGTGCAGGGGATGCAGGAAGTGCGAAGAGTTCTGCGGAGCCGATGCGATCTCCTTCGCGGACAGGAAAGCGTCCATCGACCAAGAGCGCTGCGCCGGATGCGGGAGATGCATCGCGGTATGCCCCTTCGATGCCATCCAGCCGGTGTACGACGAGGCCGCCGATGTCCTGAACTGCAAGATCGTGGAGTACGCCATGGCCGCCGTTAAGGGCAAGCCCCATTTCCACATCAGCCTGATCTGCGACGTGTCCCCGTTCTGCGACTGCCACGGCGAGAACGACATGCCGATCATCCCCAACGTGGGGATCCTGGCATCCTTCGACCCGGTGGCCCTGGACAGGGCCTGCATAGACCTGGTCCAGCGGCAGCCGGTCATCCCCGGCTCCCTCCTGGACAGGAACTGCGGCGGATGCAAGCCCGACGACGTCTTCGCGTGCGTCCAGCCTTCGACGAGATGGCAGAGCACCTTCGAGCACGCCGAGAAGATGGGCTTCGGCAGTTCCGATTACGAGATAGTGGAGGTGGCATGATGATGGACGTGCTCGCGACGGGGGTGTTCGAGGTCATCATGATGCTGTGCTTCGCGGCCGCCTGGCCGTTCAACATCATGCGCTCGTACAGGGCCCGCACCGCCATGGGAACCAGCCCGTGGTTCATGATAATCATCGAGATCGGGTACATCTTCGGAGTCCTGAACAAGGTCGTCCGCGACGACATCAACTATGTCGTGGCGTTCTACATCCTGGACATCGTCCTGGTAGCCATCGGCCTCGCGCTGTACGTCCGCAACAGGCAGATCGACATCGCCAAGGGGAGGACTAAGCCCCGGAAGGAATAATCCGATATTCTCATCGGAATAACGAAACCCTTTCCCTCTCATTTCTTTTATATAATATGAATAAAAGCCCCGGAACCGCATGGATGCCGGCCCGGACTCGATAAGGAAGCTGAGGATGCACGCCGTCCTGGCGTTCGCCATCCTCGCCGCAGGCTACTTCTTCGTGTACTTCCAGAGATTGTCCGTCAGCATCGTCGGGACGGACATCGTGGCGGAAGTGGGAGGGTCGGTGGGGATACTGAGCTCGGTGTACTACTGGACATACACCGCCATGCAGATCCCCAGCGGGCTCCTGGCCGACCGCATCGGCCCCCGGAGGTCCTGCGCCGTCTTCCTGTCGATCGCCTCGGCAGGATCGTTCCTGACGTTCATGGGGCACAGCTTCGGAGCCATGGTCGCCGGGAAGATGATGATCGCCGCGGGGATGGCCGTGGTGTACATACCGCTGATGAAGATCGTATCCGTATGGTTCCCCAAGCAGGACTTTGCCGTGCTGACCGGCATAGTCATAGCCGTCGGGAACGTGGGGGCGGTGGCGGCCAGCGGACCCCTGGGCCTCCTTGCCGGCGCGGTCGGATGGAGGGGCGTGTTCCTCATCCTCGGGACGATAACCCTCGCCCTGGCGGTCCTCTGCTATACGATAATACGCGACCATCCCAAGGAGAGGGGGCTGCCCTCGGTGGAGGAGGTGGAGCACCGGCTCCGCGGAGCCCCGATAAAGGAGGACACCTCCCTGAGGATCCCCGTGCTGAAGGGGCTGAAGATAGTCTTCTCCGGAGGCAGGAGGTTCTGGGCCTGCGCCCTCGCCTACTTCCTGATTTACGGGAGCATAATGACCTTCCAGGGCACCTGGGCGGTGACGTATTTCAACAGCGTCTATGACTTCGCCCTGTCCGCATCGTGGATGATGACCCTCCTGGGGATAGGGAAGATCGCCAGCACGCTCATCATCGGCGCCATGGCCACCCGCGGGCTGATCCGCTCCAAGAGGAGGACGATGATCGCCGGGGCCGCGGCGTTCACCCTGGTCTGGGTAGTCATATGCGCCTTCGCCGGGAAGATCGACAGCTACGCGTTCTGGTCTGCGGTCAGCTTCCTGTTCGGGCTGTTCGGCGGCTTCATGACCCTGACCTTCACCCAGATAAGGGAATGGTATCCCACGGCCATCTCCGGGACCGCCGTGTCCGGGGCCAACATATTCCTGTTCCTGGGAGCGAGCGTGTGCACCACCGTCTCCGGCATGATCGTCGGCAGGTCCTACACGCTGGAGAACTTCTCCGTGCTGTGGACGCTCATGGCCGTGCTCTCGGCGGCCGCCGTGGCCCTGCTCGTCCTCTCCGTGGAGAAGAGGGAGGACCAGGATCCGTTCGGGCTGGAAGAGGTGGAGGCTTTCCGGCAGGCCGGGAGATAAGCCTGGAGCCATGTGACAGAACGTCCCGGAACAGGATGAGGCTTCCGTCCGACCAGCGATATCCCTTAAATCCCATGACCTGCTTAACGCCGTCCGATGGAAACCTTAGAGCAGTTGATTTCCAAAGCCGAAGCGGGTGACGCGCAGTCCTGCTTCGAGCTTGGTCAGAGGTTTGCGATCGGAGAGGGCGTCGAAGCCGACGATTCCAAGGCAATGGAATGGTACCTCCGCGCCGCCAAGGCGGGGCACCCGCTGGCGGGGTTCGTGGTGGGCACCTGCATGGCCAACGGCATCGCCGGGGCCGAGGACGCCTCCGAGGGGGCCATGTGGCTTTTCCGCTCGGCATTGAAGGATGATCTCGACGCATACAGGGCCCTGATCGACCGTTACCAAGCGCACGACACGCCTGACGACGGTTCGGTATGCGAGTACTTCAGCTCCAGAGCTGCCGAAGACGACCCCGACGCGGAGTACGTCCTCGCAAGGCTGAAGGAGCTGGCCGTCGGAACGGACTTCGACCCCGCGGCCGCCTTCAGGATGTACGGGGAGGCGGCGGAATCGGGCCACCGGCACGCCGCATACAGGGAGGCGCTCTGCATCCTGAACGGCACCGGCACCGGGCGCGACCGCGCGAAGGGAATCAAGATGCTCAGGAAGCTGTCCGACGAGGGGTTCGACCCCGCATCGGTGTCCCTCGGGGAATGCTACGAGTACGGCACCGGCACCGCGAGGGACCAGGCGGCGGCCTTCGCCCTCTACCGCGATATGGCGGACAGGGGATCCCCCGCAGGGATGTACAACCTCGGAAGGTGCTACATGGACGGCATCGGGACCGAGAGGGACCGGAACTACGCCTACGCCTGGTACTGCGCCGCGGCGGGAAGGGGCAGCAGGGACGGCCTGTACGGGATCGCCAGATGCTACCTCGGCGGGATAGGCGTCGACAAGAACAAGGACAAAGGGGTGGAGCTCCTGCACCAGGCCGCGTACCTGGGCCAGACCGACGCCATGATCATGCTCGGGCAGCTCTACGCCAAGGGCAAGCAGGTGAAGAAGAACAGCCAGGAGTCCGCCCTGTGGTTCAAGAGGGCCGCGGATCTGGGAGACGGCTATGCACAGCTCGTCACCGGAGACAACTACGCCAAGGGCTCCGGGATCAGGAAGGACAGCAAGTCCGCCCTGCGGTACTACCTGATGTCCGCCGCCAACGGCAACTCCATCGGATGCTTCAACGTCGGGACCGCCTACTCCCTCGGAAGAGGGGTCAGGAAAGACGACACCCAGGCCTTCGCCTGGCTGAACAGGTCCGCGGAGGACAACTACATGAAGGCCCAGTTCGCGATCGCGGAGGCATACTCCAAAGGCCGCGGAGTGAGCAAGGATTCCGGAAAGGCGTTCCAGATGCACCTGAAGCTGGCCGAGAACGGATTCGGGAAATCGCAGTATCATGTAGCGTACAGCTACTTCGAGGGCGACGGCGTGAAGAAGAACCCCGCCGAGGCGTTCAAGTGGTTCTCCGCAGGCGCCGAGAACGACAACGCCATCTGCCAGTACTACGCCGGGTACTGCCTGTCCAACGGGATCGGGACCGAGAAGGACGAGGCCGAGGCCCTCAAGTGGTACAGGCGCGCCGCCGAGCTCGGGCACATCCTGTCCAGGCAGATCGTCGAGGAAGCCACCGGCGAGAAGATCGTCTACAAGGCCGACGAGTCCCCCTTCGACAGCTACCTCAAGGCCGCGGAGTCCGGAGACAAGGACGCCATGTTCATCGTCGGACGCTGCTACCTGGACGGAGTCGGCGTCGCGGCGGACAAGGACGTCGCGATGGACTGGCTGAAGAAGTCGGCATCCCTGGGCAACGGGGCCGCCGAGAGGCTGATCCAGGCCCAGATGAAGAACTGAACAGGCCGGCGGTCGATCCGCCGGCCCCCCTCCCGCACCGTCCGGCGCGCGGAGATCGAAACGCATTCCCCGGTCTTTTCCCGATCCTCTGTCAAGAAGCGCATCCCCTTGTCACGGAGCCGCTCGTTCCTCACAGGCCGGTGCGCGCCGCCTTCCGGCATCCGTTCTCCTTCGCCCGGTCTGACGATGACAGGCTGTTGAAGAACCGAAACATCTTTTAACCGATGACCAGTTGGATTATACATCCAACGGCCG
>CAVHMZ010000047.1:0-3771 GCA_963637225.1 Segatella hominis | reverse complement strand
CTATGTACGTGTGGAGGCAGGCATCGGCGGCCGCGACCGTGGAGAACATGTCGTAACGCTTTCCGGTCTCAACGACGACATCGTACTCGCCGCAGTCTTCGGCGGACATCTCGACGGTGAAGTTCCCGCATCTGGGGCACGGGATGAGGACTCCCGGCTGCCTGAAAGGCTTATCGGGCGATGTTCTCACTGCACGGCAGCCGTGGACGTTCTTCCCGCACGAAGGGCAGGGGAATATGCTGCGTTTCGTGGCGCGGGCGATCTGGATATCCTCGTTCGGCAGACGGGCCACGATGTCGAAGACAGACTTCATGGGGCTGAATGGGAGGTGTTTGCTATAAAAGGCATCGGCGCAGCGGACCTGGCCAGACCATGGCCTGCCTCAGAATCGGGTTCCGGAGCCTCTCGGCCGCAGACGCAGCAGCCGCATGCTCGGGACATCGCCGCGGCGGCTCTGCCCTGTTTAAGGCGAAAAGCATCGCACAGTCGCCTGCCAGCTTCTTGCCTCTCGCCCATCTGACGATATCGAGGGTCTGTCCATGCCGGCGGACCGGCGTGCGCGATGCAGAGGGCAGCGCTCCCGGGCCGGGCATCCGATCAGATCGAGAAGCCGATGTGCTCATCGGCCCAGGCTTTGAAGTCCCACGAGCAGCCGGACGTCACCCTGATGTACAGCATCGTATTGATGAGGTCTTTTATGTCGATCAGCCCGAGCTTGGTGAAATACGCGCCGTAGAGGCATGACAGCTTGTAGTCCTCCGCGTCGTTCTTCAGGAGCCCTCTGACGTTGTACGACTCGGCCACGAAGGATGCGATGTCGTCCACGTCGTCTCTCGTCTCCAGGATCCTGATGGCCTCGTCTATCTTCATCAGGGCATCTTCGCGGACTTCCGGGGAGACGCGGCTCGCATCGACGTTGAAGTCCCCCAGTATGATGTCGCGGATGCGCTCGGCGAAGGTGAAATCGGCCATCGCCAGGAACAGGGGGTCCGACCACAGCTCGGCATCGGCGAGCATCTCCTCGTATTTCTTCTTGCCATACGGCGCCATCTGGCGGTAGCAGCGGACCATCCTCATGAGCTGGAGCCTGTCCTCCGGCGCGCCGTTCTTGCGGGCCTTGCGGATAGCTGCTATGACCTTCTTGGCCGCAGGGGCCACTCCCCTTCCGCCGTACCTGCTGCACTCGTACATGATGTACTCCCTGCCGTCTGCCGCGGCATACGGGCAGGCCGCCTTCTCTTTCGGAGGCAGGGAGTCGAACTCTTTCACGAGGGCTTCGATCCTCTCTATCATGGAGTCCTCCGGCACCTCGCCCGCCATTGTCTGCACGGCGAAGTCGAACGCTTCGTCGACCAGCACCCGTTCGATCATCGTCTTGATGTACAGCGCGCGGGGGAGCATGTCCCGATGCTCGTCGATGAGGCGGTACGATGTGCGCAGCTGGTCCATCAGGTCGTACTGCGAGATGTCGTTGCACCTGAGGGTGAAGCGGGCCAGATCCTCGACGAGGTCTGTGCGCCCCATCATTATGAGCCTGTTGTAGGAGTTGACGGCCATCATGTACGGGTAGTGCAGGTCCTTGTTGGCCGGATCGGCGAGCCTGAGCTCCTCGGCGTCCTTGGACGCGGCCTCCACCATCGTGAGGCAGTCCTCGGCCTTGCTGTTGTCCAAGCTGTCTGCGAGCTCGCACAGCAGCTTCCCGGACTCCCTTGCTCTGGAGAACATGTCGTACTTCGCGCCTGTTTCCATTACCTTCCAGGTCTCCTTCCCTTTCCTGACGGCGACTTCGACTGTGAAGTCCCCGCATACGGGGCACGGGATCCTTATGCCCAGCTGGTCGAGGGGCTTCTTGGCGGATGTCCTGACGTTGTAGCATCCGAAGACGTTCTCTCCGCAGGAGGGGCAGGGGAAGACCCTGCGCCTGCCGGCGCGCCTTGCCTGGAGGTCGCTGTTCGGGAGCTGATCGAAGATGAAGCCGAGGGGATCCATGCAGGCGGATGGAGGATGACCGCTATAAAGGGCTTGCAGGGCCGGGCCCCGCGGATGCCCGCGAACGGTTCTATACCAGGCAGGAGATGGGGGCATATGCCTTCCAACCGCAAGAAGCAGTCCGGGCATCCGGTAGCGGACATCCGCATCGTCATGCGCCGTGCCACGCCTATGACCTCCCTCATCTGCCCCGGGTGCGGGAAGCAGCGCGACTTCGCCTTCGTCTCCTCGGCCGGGTATGCGGTCCAGTACGACATCCAATGCCCCGATTGCGGGACCGTCCGCATCGGCTGCCGCATGGGCAAAGAGGACCTTGAGTTCTTCTTCAGGGACACCGGGGCGCCTTACGATCCGAGGGCGGCCATCAGCGAGGCCGAGCAGCGGGCGAAGGCCGTCAGAGGAGACCTTCCGAAGGAGTCCCTGGCGATGGCGGAGCTCGCATGGGAGACGTACCTTTTCGAGCCGACCGAGGCCCCGGAGGCCTGGAAGGGCGCCGTGGACAGGTTCGTCGCCTGCGAAGGCTCCGACAGGGAGCACGCGTGCCTCATGATCCCCTGGATCCTCAGGTTCTGCGAGCTGGGCGGCGACAGCGACCTGAAGGACATCAACCGCCGTGCCTGCACGAAGGCCGCGAAGATCGTCGGAGCCCCGGAGACCGCCGACGAATGCATGCTCATGATGGAGCTCTTCAACCTGCTGTGCTGCAAGAAGGCCATCGCGGAAGACAGGTTCAGGCTGCCATACGAAGCCAAGGAGGCGTACCTCTCGCTGCCCGAGGAAGAGAAGGCCAAGCGCCCGGACTTCCCTGTCCTGTGGCCTCTGATCTTCTGCGACCGCGCGCTCGAGTATTGGATGGCGGGGGCAATCAGATGCGATGAGCCCCAGCTCAATCGCATCGAGACCGACCTCTGGAACGAGGCGATGCTGGAGCTGGAGAAGATGCTCGCTTCAGGAGCCCCCATGACGCCCCGCATATTCATGCTGCTGACAGACCACGCCAGGCACCAGATGATGCTGGCCGCGGGCGTGGAGAACGTGCGCAGGAGGCTCGAGGCGCTCGCCGGGATGTCCGGGGAGTACGAGGATGCCTTCAGGGGCCTGGCGGAGCTCCTCGTCGCGCTGGTCATGGTCCGCGGAGAGCCTCTGATGCCATTCGTCGGCGGAGGCCGCTACCGCTGGAGCAGAGAGGCGCTGGACATGATCTACGATGCCATCGAGAAGCTGGAGCATTATCCCGATCCAGCGGTCACGGGGAACCTGCTCATCGATGCGTATTTCCTGCTCTACGAGCACGACGGCAATCCTGATATCATGGACAACTGCACCACGATGGAGTGGTCCGTCTCCGACAGGCTGCTGGAGCTCAGGCTGAAGGCCTACCTGTACACGCCGCCGTCGGAGTTCCCGGACGGCTTCATGGATGTGTTCCCGGACGGCCAGTGGGGCAAGTCGCGGTTCAGAGGCCGCGGGAAGGGGAGGAGATGAGGGCGGGAGCCCGCTCTCATTTCTTGACGGGATAGGCGACGAGAAGGCTGGTGCTTTTTGGAGCACGGCGCTCGACTTCGATGCCGTCCGATTCTCGCGGTCCGCGATGTATCCGTGTGCGTCTTGAAGCTCGGAGCAGGGCGGCCATAGAGTGCGATGGGCGAAGTTCATTGAACTGTCCGCGACAGGTTGATATGCGGGACGGCCCGTAGGACTTTTGCCGTGAGGCGGGGAGTCCAATACTAGTACAACGTTTCCTAAATTGATTAATTAATCATACCGTAATCTCATCCATCT
>CAVHMZ010000046.1:0-5255 GCA_963637225.1 Segatella hominis | reverse complement strand
ACACATCCGAGTCCGTTATTGCATATGTCTGCCCGTTCACCATCTCGCCGCTGCCGGATCCGGATGCTCCCGGGACAGCCTTCCATCCGACGAACCTGTATCCGTCGCGCTTCATGACGTCCGATCCCGGAAGGAGCACGGACATCCCGGGCTCCACAGACAGGGACAGGACGGTCCCGTTCCCGAAGTCCAGTGTGACTTTGAACACCTGCGCCCCGTCTTCGATGTAATACGGGCGAAGATACAGAGGCTCGGTCACGGACATCGGCATGCCCGGGGCTATGACGGCTTTCGGATCGCTGCAGGAGATCCACCCGGCGAACGTGCATCCTTCTTTCTCCGGCCCGGAACCATCGATGACCGCTTGATCGCCGTCGACGGGAACGACGCTGCCGCTCCCCGTTCCATCGCTTCCATCCGCGCTTCCGTCCACTATGTAGACTATGTTGCTCCTGCCTTCGGCCCAGACGGCCTCGAACTTCGCATCAGACTTCACGGCGTAGGCCGAGCCCAGCTCGAAAGCAACAGAAGAACCATCGCCTCCGACCTTGCTCCACCCTGCGAGAGTGCATCCCTCCTTCGACACATCGCAGTTCTCTCCGGGCAGGGCGATCGTTTCACCGAAGAGGGCCTTCTGCGACCACTCCTTCCCGGTTCCGGAGCTGAACGTTATCGTATACTCGTTGATCGCATAGACGAGCACGGCGACATTCTTCTCCGGATCGATGCCTATGAGGATGCTCCCGGGCGTAGGCGAGGCGTGCCCTTCAATCTCAATAGGGGTGGCAGCGACGGTGCTGCCGTAATCTGCCGTTCCCGTCGTAGGTTCGCGCAATGTCTTCCCTTCAGAATCTTGGTATTCCACAGTGTATCCGTACTGAAGAACCTTCCATGTAGCCGTGAAGATCACATTCTCCGCAGGCATCGTGTAAGGAGACGATACGACATCGTCTCCCACTTTCCAGCTGACGAAGGCGTGCCCTTCTTTCGTGGGAGCGCTCGGCAGGTCGATCGTATCTCCGATGATGCACATCTTCCGAGATGTCTCTCCGTTGCCGCAGTCGATGGTCACTGTGCTCGCCTTCACGAACTTCTGACCTTTCTTATCTACGGCCTTGAAGTACGAGCCCGCCAACTGCGCATCGCTTGTCAGCCGAGTCGTACCATCTGTGTCATAGAAGGCTGCCTTCCCGGATAGGCCTGTGGAATGTTCTGCGAACGCATCGCCATCGATTTTAGCAGCAGTCGCCTCTCTCAAATCTATGATTTCAAGACCTTTGCAGCCCTTGAATGCGTTCTTGGCAATCGTTGTAGTCCCGGAACCGAACTGCAGCGTCTTGAGCGACGAACGACCGTTGAATGCGTTCTCTGCGATTGCTGTGGTTCCTGAACCGAACTCAACTGTCTGGAGCCCCGTGCATCCGTAGAATGCGCTCGCGCTGACATCTGCCCCGCCTTTGAAGACGACAGTGGCCAGCGATGCACAGCCATCGAACCCGAGATAATCGACAAATATCGCTGTCGAAACGGATTCTACCGCCTTCAAGGATGAGCAACCGCTGAATGCATACTGCTCGATCTTACTGACACCGCTCGGGACCGTGTACTTCTCATCGGCTTTGCCGGCCGGATAAGTGACCAGCACCGTCCCGTCCTTGTTGAAAAGGACTCCGTCCGCATCGCAGTAGTTCGCATTGCCGGAATCCACATCGAACCCCGAAAGCCCTGTGCAACCACTGAAAGCCGAGCTGCTGATCTCTGAAACTGAGGCAGATATCGTGACGGACACCAATCCCGTGCATCCGTAGAATGCATTCTCGCCGATCGCGATATTCCCCGGGCCGAACTGCAGCGTTCCAAGCGACGAGCATCCCTTGAACGCATACTCGCCGATCTCCACATCTCCCGTGAACTTCAGCACCTTGATGTCCGTCCTTCCGCTGTATCCGCTGTCCTTGGAAACATCCGAGGAAACCTCTACTACTCCGGATCCGTCAGTCGTGCCTCCGTCCGCCGCATCCGAAGCCAGCGGCATCCATCCCGACTGATGCCCTCCGTCCGGCATCGCGTCCACGGACGCTCCGTCAGCATCCCCTCCAGCCGGCACTGCGGCCAGCACACAGAAGACCGCCGCGAGCATCGCCAAAGCGGCAATCAGCTTCGATGGTCTCCGCCCACAGCGGCAATGTCCTCTAATCATCAGCGTTTTCGTCATCCCATCCCCTTCTAACGTATCATGTGGCTCCGGAGAACCTACCATGATCATAGTTGGATGACACATTCAATACAGAATATCTTAAACCTTCATCCGCAGGCAATGCGCATAATGAATCATCTAACGAGAATCGAATCCACAGCCATCGCACGCTCGACGGGCGACGGAAAGACCTCGAGATGCCGGAATCACCGCATCGTGCGGAAGCTTCTGCCGGAGAGGCCGCAGGCCGAGAAGTGACCGCAGAAGGCCGGAACCGGATGGCGGAGCACGGCCGTCCGAGGTCATTCGAAGGCGACGCTGTCGTCCTTCGCGATCCGGAACTTGATGTTCGCCGCGGCCAGCATGTTGCTGATGTTGTCGGCGATGTGGTTCAGGTCCTGGGATTTGGAAAAGGTCTTGAGGTAGAACTCCTTCCTGTCCATGGGGAAGATCATGCGAACCTTTCCCTTCCTGTTGTAGCCCTCGGGCTTCCTGTTCTGGACAAGGTCGATCATGTTGAGCTCTATCAGCATCTGCAGAAGCTCCTCTTCTTCGGGCATCTGGCCGATCTCCTCCAGGAACATCTTGAGGATGTCGGGGAAGACCTTTGCAAGATCCTTGTAATCGGAATCGCCTTCGAGGATGAAATGAGTGCTGTAGACCTTCATCATCGACTGATTGGGACTTTCGGTATATAAGGGTAATCTGTGCCTACCGGCCCGGCCCCGCGCACCCTCCGCAATCTGGCAGCCCGCCCAATCTTCATATTTATACAACGAGCGCATAGGCTCGGGCATGAGAACCGCTCTCACGGTGGCAGGCTCCGATTCGATCGGAGGAGCGGGCATACAGGCCGATGTGAAGGCCATGTCCGCCGTCGGAGTCCATGCCGCTTCAGTCATCACCGCCGTCACGGCCCAGAACACCACTGGCATCGACGGCATCTTCCCCATGCCGGAAGAGTTCATCAAGGCGCAGCTGCAGGCTGTGCTGAGGGACTGCGACATCAAGGCAGTCAAGACAGGCATGCTGTACAGCGCAGAGATCGTCGAGACGGTGGCAGACATCCTGGAAGACCATGAGATGCCCCTGATCGTCGATCCCGTCATGATATCCGGAACCGGGTCATCCCTCTGCGACGACAGCCTGGTGCAGGCCCTGAAGAGGAAGCTCCTGCCCATCTGCGAGCTGGTGACCCCGAACAAGCACGAAGCCGAGGTCCTGGCCAAGATGCCGATCAAGTCCAAGGACGACCTGATGCTCGCGTGCGAGCTCATCGGGAAGCAGGGATCGTCGGTGTACCTGAAAGGGGGGCACTTCAACACCCCCAAGGTGACCGACTTCCTCTACCTGTCCTCGGAGTTCACCAAGTACGAGTACCCCCGCCTGAAGAAGGCCGGGCACGGCAGCGGCTGCGTCCTCTCCTCGTTCATCGCGGCCAACATGGCCAAGGGGCTGGACCTTGCCAACGCGGTCATGAAATCCAGGGAGCTCGTGCAGGAGTCCATCGCCACCCAGTACGCCATCGGGAAGGGCGACGTCGTGGTGAACCCTATCGTCAAGGTCAAGGGGGACATGGAGAAGTTCCAGGTCCTGGACCAGCTTGACGCCGCGTCCGCGAAGATCGTGGACAGCGTCCCCGACGAGTTCGTCCCGAAAGGAGGGATGAACATCGCCATGGCGCTGAAGGACGCCGCCGGGCCCGAAGAGATCGCGGCCATCGAGAAGAAGCTGACCGTGCGCAACGGCCTCCTCAGGAAGAACGGGCCGTCCAAGTTCGGTACCGCCGAGGGCCTGTCCTACATCCTCCTGACGGTGATGAAGCACGACCCCGAGGTCAGGTGCATCATGAGCATCGCCTACAGCGACGACCTCATGGACGTGATCGAGGAAGTGGGGATGACCTCGGCCGTGGCGGAGATGGGCAAGGACAAGTACTCCGAAGGGACCGAGAAAGCGCTGAAGAAGTGCAAGAAGATCCCCGACTTCATCGTCGACAAGGGCGCCAAGAAGGACAGGACCGTATGGCTCCTGGCCCGCGACGCCGAGGACCTGCTCTCCAAGCTGGAAGAGGTCCTCTGAACTTTCCGCGGGGGGCATCCCCCGCATGCTCGCTTCAGGATGAAGTGGTTCTTCTCGAACTCTATCACTCCGTCCTTCTGCATCCTTCCCAGCTCCCCGGACATGGCGCTGCGGTCCACTCCGAGGCGGTCGGCCATCTCCTGCCTGTTGCAGGGGATGAAGAAGTCGTTGGAGCCGGCCCTCCTGGCCTGATCGGAAAGGAAGGCGCATATCTTCTCCCTGGTGGACCTCTTGGACATCTCGTCGAGCCTCATGTTGAGGGATATCGAGTCCCTGGCAAGGGTCATCATCAGGTTCTTCACGAGCCTCTGATGGAACCCGCACGATGCCGGACAGACATTTGCGACCTTCCCGATGTTGAAGAGCATGACCTCGCACGGCGCGACCGCCACCATGCTGACATCCAGGTTGTCCCCCGGAGAGCAGGCGTACTCGCAGCAGATCTGCTGCCCTTTCCGGTACTCCGCCATGACGGTGCGGTTGCCCCACCAGTCCTCCTTGACGGATTCCACCTTCCCGTCCAGGACGATCCCTATCCAGTCGATGCGGTCGCCCCGGCGGAACAGGAACTCGCCCTCGGAGTACCTGACCTTATAGGCTCCCATGCACTTCGCCATCTCGGCGATCTCGCCTTCCTCGATCCCCTGGAACAGGGTCGAGGACTTCAGCACCTGAAGATCCCTTTTCATGTTGTAAAAACAACGAGCCCGTTATATTTAACACATGACTTATGGTGGATCACCGATTGTGAGGTAACTACATGACCGACAAGATGTTCTGTTTCCAGTGCGAGCAGACCGCGGGCGGCAAAGGCTGCACCGGATCTGCCGGAGTATGCGGAAAGACCACGGAAGCCGCCCTGCTCCAGGACGAGCTGACCGGAGCCCTCGTGGCCCTGGCGAAGTCCCTGGACGGCAAGCAGTCCACTCCCGAAATCGACAACATGGTCGTCAGGGCCATGTTCTCCACCCTGAGC
>CAVHMZ010000045.1:0-21162 GCA_963637225.1 Segatella hominis | reverse complement strand
CCGAGGACCTTGTGATTAACAGTCACACGCTCTACCTGCTGAGCTACGGCGGCTTATTGACTCAGCGATTGGAGATTTCATATAAAAAGATTTTTAGACAGGCATCTTGAGACAGCCGTCATCCGAGATCAGTTCTTGCCTTTGGACGACTTCTTCTTCGATTTCTTGCCTGATTTCTTGGGCTTTTCGGCCTTCTCAGGCATCCCGTCGCGGACCTCGGTGCCGTACAGCGCGCAGCGCGCCTTGTAGAGATGCTCCGCCACGGCCTCGCCTTTGGGCGTCAGCTCGAAGACCTTCATCAGCCTGGTCCCAGACTCGAGATGCTTCGTCATGAGGCCGAGCTCCGCCAGAGCATCCGCCGTGGCCAGCACCGTCTTGTAGTTCTTGGCGATCCTCAGGAGATCGGTAGCCATGATCCTCTTCTGCTCGTACAGCAGGGACAGTATGTCTGCGGCATAGCGTTTCGATAACGGAGACTGATAGTCTGTGTCCATTGGAGCCGATCAGAAGCTGTCAGTATTTAGCGGTTGCAGGTTCTGCTTCGCCGAAGGGTGATGGTTCTCGGAACGCAGGCTTTCGGGTTCGGAGATGGCTTACTCCGAGAAGGCCGCTGCCGGACAAGGAGGTCACAGAGAAGAAGCTGAGGGAGTACATCGGTCTGGCCGAGGGAAGGCTCCTGAATGCGGATCAGGCCCCGGCGCGTCGGAGCGACGATCCTCGGGATCTTCACAGGCAATGCCGGCACCCGCCGTCGATAGGATTCCCGAGCTGTTCGATGCGGTACATACCATAGATCGGTATGTATGGGGCATAGTCCTTGAACGGAGTTTGTGTCTGAATCAAGACAGTGCGTCTAGAATTTGCAGAAGATGTTCACTACAGTTTATCATGCCAATCAGAGCATATACATCAGCTTTCGGACTGGTACAATGAACAAGAAAATCGCGGCAGTTGCGATAGCCGTCATCGTATTGGCGTGCGCGTTCGTCGCAGTATCGCAGCTGGACAAGGACAAGGGGAACAGGCTCGTAGTCGAGACCAGCCCCTACTTCGCTCCTTACGAGTATATGCTCGGGACGGAGTTCACAGGCATCGACATGGACATCATGCGCGCCATCGGCGATGACCTCGGTTATAAGATCGAGTTCAGGCAGAACGACTTCGATTCGATTATCCTCTCAGTGCAGCAGGGGAAGTGCGATGTCGGCGCTTCGGGGTTCACCATAAGCGAGACGAGGAAGCAGCAGGTAGACTTCTCTGATCCATATGCGATCAACAGACAGGTCGTAGTGGTCAAGGAAGGCTCCTCGATCAGCACGGCTGATGACATCATAGGCAAGAAGATTACTGTGCAGACCGGGACGACCGGTGCAGATCTTGCCAAGGACTACAGTGACGACATCATCTATCAGAAGGCCTTCATGCAGGCAGTCATGGACGTCCAGAACGGGAAGGCGGACTGCGAGATTGTGGACTTGGCAGTCGCACAGGCTCAGGTGAAGGCCAACCCGGAATTGAAGTGGTTGGACATTTTGGACGCTCCCGCCGAATCCTTCGGATTCATCTTCTCCAAGGAGAACACGGCGCTCCGCGACCAGTTCAACGAGTCCCTGAAGAGGCTGGAGGAGAACGGGACCCTGGAGGCCATCGCCAGCTACTACGCCGAGCACGGCTACAGCACCGACACCCCGTCCTACTACGATCAGGACGGCGGCGGCGACACGACCACAGGCAACAGCTTCTGGGACAGGTTCAAGAAGGACTTCCTGGACAACGACCGCTACTCGTACATATTCGAGGGTCTGAAGAACACGATCCTCATCACCATCGTGGCGCTGATCATCGGATTGATCATCGGAGCGTTCGTCGCCATGATCCGGAGCACTCACGACCAGACCGGCCGGTTCTTCGTCTGCGATAAGATCTGCCGGCTTTACATCACTGTGATACGCGGGACGCCTGTGATGGTCCAGCTGCTCCTTATTTACTATGTGGTGTTCGCATCCGTGAACTTGAACCAGATCCTCATCGCCGGAGCAGCCTTCGGACTGAACTCCGGGGCTTATGCGGCCGAGGTCTTCAGGTCAGGCATCAACTCCGTGCCCAAGGGCCAGATGGAGGCATGCAGGAGCCTGGGGATGAACAACAGCCAGTCCATGAAGAAGGTCATCATGCCCCAGGCGCTCAGGAACATCCTGCCCGCGCTGGGGAACGAGGGGATCTCCCTGCTGAAGGAGACATCCGTCGCAGGGTACATCGGAGTCCTGGACCTGACCCGTGCAGGGGACATCATCAGAGGCCAGACCTACGATGCGCTGCTCCCGCTGCTGGTCATCGCGCTGATATACCTGGCGATCGTCCTTGTATTGTCTTACCTCGTCAAGAGGATGGAGAGGAGGTTGAACAATGCCTACTGACGGAGAAGTGCTGATCCGGATATCCGGCCTCTGCAAGTCGTTCGGCGACAACGAAGTGCTGAAGAACATCGACCTGGAGGTCAGGAAGGGAGAGGTCATCTCGATCATCGGGCCTTCAGGATGCGGGAAGTCCACGCTGCTCCGCTCGATCAACCTGCTGGAGACGCCCACCTGCGGCTCCATTGTGTTCGAGGGGAAGGACATAACGGAAATCGGCAAGAGCGAGAAGAGCGGAATGAGCGCCAGGATCATGTCCGCGCTCAGGCCCAGGTCCACCGCCGAGCTGGACCTCATCCGCAGGAGGATCGGCATGGTGTTCCAGGGGTTCAACCTCTTCCCGAACATGACCGTCAAGGACAACATCATTCTCACGCCGGTCATGCTGGGGACCATGTCCGAGGCCGAGGCGTCCGCCAAGGCGGACGAGCTCCTGAAGAGGATCGGCCTCTCCGACAAGGCGGACCAATACCCGTCCAGGCTGTCGGGAGGGCAGCAGCAGCGCGTGGCGATCGCCAGGGCGCTGGCAATGAACCCCGATGTCATGCTGTTCGACGAGCCCACCTCTGCCCTCGATCCCGAGATGGTCGGGGAGGTCCTGGGCATCATCAAGGATCTGGCCGAGTCGGGGATGACCATGCTGGTGGTCACCCACGAGATGGGCTTCGCCAGGGAGGTGTCCGACCGTGTGATCTTCCTCTCCGAAGGCAGGATCGCCGAGGAGGGATCTCCCGAGGAGGTGTTCGGGAGTCCCCGCAGCCCCCGTCTCGTGGACTTCCTCTCGAAGGTCCTCTGAGAGAAAACAGGGGGATGCGCATCCCCCTTTCCCTGTTCCTACAGTCTTCTTCCAGTACGGGCGCGCTGTGCGCGCGTATTAATAACGGGTGCCCGATAGAGAGCACGGTCCAAATGATCGTGGATGTGAAGTACGGCAGAGACGGGATCCAGAAGGCGGAGATCCCGGACAGGAACTACATCGGGACGTTCTATCCCAAAGATGTCGAATGCGGAGATCCCGACGAGGTCATCGGAGCGGCCATAGACGATCCCATTGGCTATGCTTCGCTGGATGCCTTCCTCGAAGGCGGGAAGGACATCGTCTTCATCGTCAACGACGGCACCCGCCCCACGCCCACCGCCAAGGTACTGGACGCGCTGTCCAAGAGGATGGACCTCAGGTCCGCAAGGTACCTCGTCGCCACGGGCACCCACAGGGACATGACCCCCGAGGAGTACGACTTCGTCTTCGGCTCCCACTACGCAGAGCTGAAGGACCGCATCATCTGCCACGATGCCAAGAATTCCGAGTGCGTCAACCTCGGAACGTCGAAGAACGGCACGCCGATGGAGGTCAACAAGGTCGCCGTCGACGCGGACAGGCTCGTCATAATCACATCCGTGGAGCCCCACTACTTCGCAGGGTACACCGGCGGGAGGAAGTCCTTCCTGCCCGGAGTCGCCTCGTTCAGGACCGTCGAGGCCAACCACAAGCTCGCCATGAGCAAGGAGGCCCAGTCCCTCGTTCTTGAGGGCAACCCGGTCCACGAGGACATGATGGATGCCCTGGAGGTCGTCAAGGGCAAGGAGATCTTCTCGATCCAGATGGTCCTGGACAGGCACCAGCACATCTACAGGGTGGCCGCCGGAGCGCTCAACCCCGCTTTCGACAGGGCCGTCGGATGGGCCAACGAGGTTTTCTCCGTGCCAATACCCGAGAAGGCGGACGTGGTCGTCTCCGTGGCGCCGTACCCCATGGACGTGGACCTCTACCAGTCCCAGAAGGCGCTCGACAACGGGAAGTGGGCGCTCAAGGAGGGCGGGAAGATAATCATGGTCTCGAAGTGCAGGGAGGGGCTCGGGCACGCGACCTTTCTCCAGCAGCTCTCGACGTCGAAGGACCCCGAGAAGGTCCTCGAGAACCTCAAGGCCGAGTACAGGCTCGGCTACCACAAGGCTGCCAAGATGGCGGAGATCGCCACATGGGCGTCCATATGGGCCGTCACCGACCTGGAGCCGAAGCTCCTGGAGGATGCGAACATCACCCCGTTCCCTTCCGTGGGCGAGGCGGTGGCCAGGGCCCTGGCGGAGAACCCCGATGCGAGGGTCATGGTCCTCATGGACGGCAGCGTCACGATCCCAAGGCTGGTGTGAATATGTCGGAATTCGTAACAGACAGGCTAGAGAAGGTCAGGAACGCAGTCAACTGCTGCACCATGTGCGGCTTCTGCAAGAGCGTCTGCCCTTCGTTCAAATCGATCGGATGGGACTCCGCGCTCTCCAGAGGGCGCATCGTGCTCTCCTACGGCCTCCTCATCGGGGACCTGCAGCCCAGCGAGTCCCTGGTCAGGAATATGTACACCTGCACCACTTGCGCGGACTGCGTCCGCAGGTGCCCCTCCAAGGTCGACATCGTCGACATCATCGAGGACTGCCGCGCCGATCTCGTCAAGGCGGGCTGCATCCTTCCCAAGCACAAGGCCATGTGCGAGAACATCCTGGCCGACGGGAACCCCTTCGCCGAGAAGTCGTCCCGCAGGGACGCTCTGGGAAGAGTGCCGCGCAAAGCCAAGGTCGGATACTATGCCGGATGCACGGCCACCTTCAGGTCCAAGGCCACCGCCAAGGCCACGCTGTCCATCCTGGACAAGCTGGGCGAGGACTACACCACCGTGGACGAGACCTGCTGCGGATCGGTCATGCAGAGGGTCGGATGGCCCCAGGAGGACGTCACCGAACTCATGAAGCGCAACGTGGAGTCCATCAAGGCCCTCGGAGTCGAGACCCTCGTCCTCTCATGCGCCGGATGCTACAGGATGTTCAAGATCGAGTACCCCAAGCACGTGGACGTGCCGTTCGAGGTTCTCCACATCACCGAGTACCTGGCCGGGAAGGACCTGAAGCTGAAGCCCATGTCCGGGGTCGCCACATACCATGACCCCTGCCACCTGGGCAGGCACTGCGGCGTGTACGACGCCCCCAGGGCGGTCATAGCCAAGATCCCCGGCCTCGAGTTCAGGGAGATGGAGTACAGCGGGAAGACCAGCCACTGCTGCGGAGGCGGCGGAGGAGTGAGGTCTGCCTATCCCGAGGTGTCCATGGACATCGCGGCCGCCAGGCTCGACGAGGCTGGCTTCGCCGACACGATCATCACTACCTGCCCGTTCTGCGTCAACAACCTGGACGCGGCCAAGGGCGACAGGAAGATCGCCGTCAGGGACCTCGTCGAGATCGTAGACGAGCTTCTATGAAACAATTCAGCCCGAGGGGCTCCCCCGAGAGGGGCCCCCTCATAATGGGCATACTCAACGTCACCCCCGATTCCTTCTCCGACGGGGGGCTTTGGACCGATGTTGATGCCGCCATAGAGCATGCGTTCGACATGGTGGACCAGGGAGCCGACATCATCGACATCGGCGCAGAATCCACCCGTCCCGGGTCTGCCCCGGTACCGGCCGAGGAGGAGATCTCCAGGCTCAAGCCGGTCCTGAAGGAGCTGGCGCCGTCGCTGAGCGTCCCGATATCCGTCGACACCCTGAAGACGCCTGTCGCCGAGGAATGCCTCTCCCTGGGAGCGGACATCATAAACGATGTCAACGGCCTCCGCGCCGAAGGGATGGCGGAAGCATGCGCCTCCGCCGGCGCTTACGCGGTCATCATGCACATGAGGGGCACTCAGGAGACCATGCACGACGGCGTGATGGGCGGAGGCTTCGTCCGGGAGATCCGGGATTTCCTAAGGGCTCAGACGGAGAAGGCTCTGGATGCCGGCATCCGCAGGGACAGGATCGTCCTGGACCCGGGGATAGGCTTCGGCAAGACCGTGGAGCAGAACGTGTGGATCCTGGAGCACAGCAGTTGCTTTTCGGACGGATACCCCGTGCTGTCCGGATCATCCCGCAAGAGGTTCGTCAAGGCCACCTATCCGGACGCGGACATCGACGAGGCATCCGCGGATGCGGCGCTGAGGGCGTTCAGGTCGGGAGCGGACATCGTCCGCGTGCACAACGTGGCCGCGACGGCGGCGAAGGTCAGGAAGCGAGGATCTTAACGGCCAGGATCGCGATTATCGCGATACCTGCGGAGACATAGAACAGCATGTCCCGCATCTTGTCCTTGCGCTCCCTCTCGATCTCCGCGTCCCTGCAGCTGTCGTTGCAATATTCCTCCCCGAACGGCACGGGGTCGCCGCAGTACCTGCAATGCGAATGTTCCGGAAGCCTGACGGTGGCCATGGGCCCCATATATAGATAGATTATAATTAAAGGGTGGCTGGCCCGCTTATAATCCTGCAGCGGCATCTGCTATCGCCGCATCTTAGCGGCAGGATGGAAGAATGGTGAGGTTCACATTGTTCTGCAGGTCGAAGGGAGACGACATGAGAATGGAGCTCCCCCGCGAAGACAAGGTATCCGAGATGGACGACATCATCTGGGATTATTTCGGGAACGGGGTCATCCTCCGGAACGGATATTCCCGGCTGTCGCCGGGGCAGGTCCTGGGCGATTGCATCTCGGACGGGGACCGCGTAGAGGTCATCCCGGATCCGGAAAGGTATTTCGGCATGGAGGCGCTGCGGAGAGTATGAGCAGGCTCGGTTCCAGAGCGGACGTGATCTTCGACGCCGTCGTCGCAGACGGCATCGTCCTGGCGGCCCGGGAGGGGCTGGACGGGGCCGGCATACGCGGCTCCGTCGCCGAAGACGCGAACGGATTGTACCGCAAGATCGAGGGCCTGGGATCTCCGGAGGTCGGGATGCTGTTCGTCTCCGACGGGAAAGGGGCCGGGCTGAGCGACAGGATGGCCTCGGAGATCAGGAGCAGGATGGGTAGCGGGCTGGCAGTGGTCGTGGACCGCTGGGAGCAGACGTTCGCCTTCTATCTGGTCGACGGAGAAGGATCCAGGATCGCGGAAGCCCTGCTGACCGAACGAGGTCAGACCCATATGGCATGACGGTTGCGCATATCCTCTTCGGTCGCGCCGTCGATCTCCATCAGGTCGCTGACGATGCAGTCGAACAGCAGCAGTGCGGAGTCCTCGAATATCGTCCCGAGGGGCGCGGCCTTCTTGATCTCGCCGCTGTCGTCCACGTCCATGACCATCTTCACATCGGACACATCGGCCAGGGGGCTCTCCCCGGCTCCGGTCACGCAGACGATCCTGGACCCTATGCGCTTGGCGATGCGGGCCGTCTGAACGACGGACGACGTCTTCCCGGTGTAGGATATCAGGAGCGTGAGATCCTCTTTCCCGATGATCGGGGTGGTCATCTCTCCGACGAAATGGACGTCGTAGCCGAGCTGAACCAGCCTGACGGCGAACAGCTGCCCGACGAGCCCGGACCTTCCGGAGCCGTAGACGAAGACCTTCCTGGCGGACCTTATGCCGTCTATGAGGGCCATCTTCGACTCCGGGCTAATGCTGTCCAGGGACCTCCTGCAGCCTGCCGTTATGGCATCGAGCGCGCCTTGCAAATCACTCACCGGCACCGGCGGCGGCATCGGCCTCCGCCTTCCTCTTCTGCTTCAGATCCCTGGCGACCTTCTTGCTGAGGCCCCTCTCGTGGATGATCCTCATGTACATCGCGTCGTGCTCGAGAAGGGGGGATGTGGATATGACCGTGCAGTCCGGCTTCAGCTCGATGAGGGCCTCTGCCAGAGGGTCGAACCTCAGATCCCCTTTCTTGATGGGGGTGAGGCGCTTCTCGTTGCCATCCTCGTACTCGACTCCGGAGAACGCGGTGTGGAACGTCCCGCCCGTGTAGGGCCTGACCGCTTCCATGATGTCGATGAAATCGTCGGTCTCCAGGAGCTTCCCGTTCTCGCGGGAGTGGTAATGGGAGAAGTTGATGACCGGCATGATGTCGTCTCCGAACATGTCGCAGACATCGAGCACCTGCTCGAGGGATCCGAAGACATCCTGCTGGCCGGTGATCTCGATGCCGATCTTCGGTTTGAGGCTGCACTCGTGCCACCAGTCTATGATGCATCCGAGGTTGCTGAAGATCGTCTCGTCGATCTCCTCGTCGGGGCGCTCGCCGTCGTAGAGCCCGAGGCTGGTGACCACGACGGTCCCGTCCAGGGCATCGAGCATGAGCCCGGCGTACCTTAGGCTGTTTATGCAGTTGTCCGCAAGCTCGGATTCCGTGCCCAGATCCATGTAGTACGGGGTGTGGATGGAGAGGCTGACATCCATCCTCTTCGCCATCTTCCCGATCGAATCCAGGTCTCCGTAGGTGGCCGCGATGGGCGACGGCATATAGATGAGGTCGTCCTCCTCCTCGATGGGCTCGTCCCTGTCGCCGATGGGCATGCCGTCGCGGACGACCTCGATCACGAAGTCCTCCTCGATGTCCCTGATGGTCATGCCGACTTCCTCGTCCTCGGGGCATCTGCTGTAGGCGCCCGGGCGGACGAGTTGGATCTCCAGCGCACTGAGGCTGAGGTTGTTGACATCTTCGATGCCGTCCTCGAGGGTGCGCCCTTTGCACGACAGAGGGATTCCTGCAGGTCCGAACCTTATCATACGATCACTGGCGTGACAATCCCCACCTCCTATTAATAAGGTAGCGCGCGCGTTGCGCGCGGAGAGGCCGCTATTAGCAACCTTTATTAACGACACCAATATAGCGCACCTTACCAAACGGTTTACCGAAATGTCGGGAGAGTCAGAAAAATGAAGAGCTGCAAGACAAATCCCCAGCTCGTCGCCACCATCAGCAACCTGAAGGCGAAGACTAGGGAGACAGAAGCTGCCATCTGGCGAGACATCGCGCTTAGGCTCGAGAAACCCAAGAGGAACTGGGCCGAAGCGAATCTCAGCAAACTGGAGAGATACGCCGCGGAGGGCGAGACCATCGTCGTTCCCGGAAAAGTGCTCGCCGCAGGCAACATAAGCAAGAAGATCACAGTCGCTGCGTACGACTTCTCGGACGCGGCCGCCAAGGCCATCGTGGCCGCCGGCGGGAAGACGCTGTCCATCGAGGAGCTGGCCAAGGCCAACCCCAAGGGGACCGGCGTCAGGATCATGAGGTGATGAGATGGTTACAGTAATCGACGGAAGGAATCTGATCCACGGCAGGCTCGCAAGCGTCGTCGCCGAGAGGATCATGGATGGCGAGGAGATCGTCGTCCTGAACGCCGAGGCCATCGTTATCACCGGCGCCAAAGACAAGGTGTTCGCCGCATTCAAGGCCAAGGTCGACCGCGGAGACACCACGAAGAGGAAGGGACCCTTCTACCCCCGCAGGGCGGATCTCCTGTTCAAGAGATGCGTCAGGGGAATGATCCCCTGGACCTCCACCTCCGGAAGGGAGGCCTACAGGAGGCTCCATGTCTTCGTCGGCACCCCCAAGCAGTTCCAGGACTGCGAGAAGGAGAGGCCCGAGGAAGCCTGCAGGAAGATTACCGGCAAATACACTACCCTGGGAGCCGTATCCAAATTCCTGGGTTCCAACGTGAGGTGATCCCATGGTTGAGTGCGTCAACACAAGCGGAAAGAGGAAGACCGCCATCGCTAGGGCCGTCGTCAAAGAAGGGTCCGGCAGGGTGACAATCAACAAGGTCCCCATAGAGGTCTTCACCCCCGAGCTCGCCAAGCTCAAGATCATGGAGCCTCTCGGACTCGTGCCCGAGAAGGCCCAGAACGTCGACATCGCCGTCACCGTCAACGGTGGCGGAGTCATGGGCCAGGCCACTGCCGCAAGGACCGCCATCGCCAGGGGGCTCGTCGAGTTCTACAAGGACGACGAGCTCGAGGCCGTGTTCAGGGGCTACGACAGGACCCTCATCATCAACGACGACAGGCGCAAGCTCCCCAAGAACCCTCTTGGACCCGGTGCCCGCGCAAAGAAGCAGAAATCCTACCGTTGAGGCTTTGGCATGATAATACCGGTGAGATGTTTCACATGCGGAAAGGTCGTCGGATCGGCCTATCCTGTGTATGTTCAGCGCGTGAATGCAGGGGAGGACCCCAAAACAGTCCTCGATGATCTCGGCTTCGAGAGATACTGCTGCCGCAGGATGATCGTCTCCCACGCCGACCTCATAAAGGAGATTGCTCCGCTCGGATGAAAACGAACGGTTCCGGAGGTGCCACGCGCGCTTCCGGAATCGTCAACTTTTTAAACGATAACCTAATCCCCGTTTTGTGGGCCCGTGGGGTAGCTTGGTATCCTTCGTGCTTGGGGTGCACGTAACTCCAGTTCAAATCTGGGCGGGCCCACTCTTCTGTTCCATTCATCGGTCGGCGCATGCGTCCCGGTTCAAGTTCTAAACCGTTATATCCTTCAATGTTGTGGCCTCGGCCATGCAAGCCGATACGCTGAGCAAGATCACGGTGGCCGTCCTGGCCCTCGCGCTGATCCTGTCCGTCGTTTCTCTCTACAAGACGATCCAGGACGATAACAAGGACAACGGGGAGTCCAAGGAGTACACCCTTTTCTTCGGAATGGACTCCGGCGCCACCGACGAGCAGAAGGACGCACTCAAAGATGCGGCCGTGAAGATAGCCACCGACGGGGGACACGGGTACACATGCTACTGGGCCGAGGGCGGATACACCGCCGATGACGGCAAAGTAGTCAAGGGCCAGCAGACGCTCGTGTTCATAATGGCCCATGCGGACTACGATTTCGTCAAAGGCCTCGCCGAGAAGGTCAAGAGCCAGTTCGGACTGGACACCGTGATGGCGGAGACCGCTTCCAAGGTCGTAGGCTTCATCTGAAGCCGGCGAAACCTCCGGCCGGCGCATCATGCCGCCCGGAAACCTTCCCTCTTTTCAGAGCATGTTCCTGAGGGCGTCAATCTTCGATGCGATGCCGTCGATATGGCCGGAGATGTTCTGCAGGAATTCGTCGCAGCCCTCGGACACCGTGGCGCCGTCGGTCGTCGGGATGATGATCCCCTGCTGCTCCAGCAGCTTCAGCGAGTAGCGTACCCTGTGCTTGGGTATGTCCGTCATCTCGGACAGCCTTATCAGCCCGATGGGCTGGTTGTCGCGCACCGTCTTGAGGATGGAGATGTGGCGTTCCAGAAGTTCGATCTCATCGGAGATCGATCCAAGAGGGTCCTTGTTGGATGTCATAGTCGCCTCGCGCCATCGCTCTCCGATAAGAGATTGAAGAAAGTAAACGGGTTGCAGGGGCGCGGATCAGCGTCCGTACCACTTCTGCTTGCCCCACTTGTTGTAGTTGGCCCACCATCCCTGGACGACGGAACCGCAACAGTCGAGGGCCTTCTGTTCTGCGTCAGGCCCTTTGAAGGTCCTGTAGCAGTTGAGGCACTGCCATCTCAGTTCGGGCTGTTTCTCTTTCATTGCCTCGGAATCAAAGATGTGTGTATTAAAGGTTTGCCAGATGCCGCGACTCCCGAACATCTATTATATACCTTTTATGACATGAAGCATAAACATGAATAGAATCAAGGTCATCAACGAGCCCTCGGAGCTTGTCCCAATGCTCAGGTCCGTTGATACTCCCGTCAAAAGGGATGTTCTGAAAGAGGTGACCTTGGAGTGGAGGACTGCCGACGAGATCGAGGAGAAGTTCGGTCCCGAAGGCAGGGACGCGATCATATTCTTCGAGAAGATGAAGCTCGTCGAGACCCGTTGGATGTCCAAGAACGGCGGGTATCCCGAGAAATCGTACCACACATACTACACCTCGTTCAGCATCAATGCGCAGTGGCCCGTCTACGAGATCAGCGATGTCCTGACGGCCGCCATGATGAGCGATTCGGAATATGCCGAGATCGAAGACAAGATCCTGGAGCGGGTCGGCAAGGACGGCAGGTTCTCCGGCGATGTCGCAGAATCCCTCGGGCTCACGTCCACCATGCTGAAGAGCCTCGTGCGCAGATCCGTCAAGATGGACTATCGCGGCCACAGGATCGAACTCATCCACGAAGAGTAATCAGATGGCAGATATCTGGATAATGAGGATAGGCCATCGTCCGGAACGCGACAAGAGGGTGACCACCCATGTGGCGCTGTCGTCGCGCGCATTGGGAGCCAAGGGGATTTACGTGGACACGGAGGACCCCGTGCTCGAGGAGAACATCCGCAGCGTCGTCCAGAGGTTCGGGGGCGACTACTCGATAAAGACCGGCGTCAGCTGGAAGCAGGCCATCCGCGAATTCAGCGGGAAGGTCGTCCATCTGACGATGTACGGGCAGAGGGTCGACGAAGCCCTGCCGAAGATCCCCCGCGACGAGGACATAATGATCGTCGTGGGAGCCGAGAAGGTCCCTGCAGAGGTCTACCAGAGGGCGGACTTCAACGTTTCCGTAGGCAACCAGCCCCATTCCGAGATCGCTGCGCTGGCGATATTCCTGGACAGGTTCACAGAAGGCAAGGCGCTCTACTCCGACCGCGGAGGGGAGCTGGAAGTCGTTCCCAACGAGAGGGGGAAGACCGTTGTCGAGCATCATTCCGAACGAGGACGAGTGCATAGAGCTCTTGATCGATGCCGGGTGCAAGCGCAGAGTGATCGTCCACTGCTGCACGGTGGAGGCCGTGGCGAAGGAGATGGTTTCCCGCATAAGCGGGGCCGACCGCAGGCTGGTGATGGCCGGAGCCCTGCTCCACGACATCGGAAGGTCCGTGGACCATTCGATCATGCACGCCTACATCGGGTCTCAGATCGTCGCCGAGGAAGGGCTCTCCCAGAAGCTGGTGGACATAGTCCGCAAGCACACGGGAGCAGGTCTGGACCAGGCAGACGTGGACGAGATGGGCCTCCCTGCGGGCGACTACATGCCCCGCACGCTGGAAGAGAAGATCGTCGCCCACGCGGACAACCTGGTCAGCGACAACCGCATCGTCGACCATATGCATTCCGTGACGAAGCTCAGAACCAAGGGCGCGGACAGGGGGGCCGACAGGATAGAGGCGCTCCACAAGGAGCTCTCCGCGCTCTACGGAGAGGACCTCGACTGCATGGCATCAATCCTCGGCGAGTACCCCTACCTGACGCTGATCGACAGGCACGACCTGTCCGCCTGCAGGTGAAACACGTTCATCCAGAGGCTCCGGGGGAGGTTGTTCCCGGTGCCTCGCAAACCATAATTATAGGCGTCTGCGGATACAGGAGCCGATAACATGGTCACAGATCTCAACGAATCCAACTTCGACTCGTTCGTGGAATCCAACCGCATAGCGATCGTGGACTGCTGGGCCCCCTGGTGCGGCCCCTGCAGGCGCATGGGCCCCATAGTCGACGAGGCCGCCGAGGATCTGGCCGGGAAGGCGGCGTTCGCCAAGCTCAACACCGACGAGAACCAGAGCATCGCCGTCAGGTTCAATATCAACGCCATCCCGACGCTCCTGGTGTTCAAGGACAAGGTCCTGGCCGACTCTCTGGTCGGCCTCAGGCCCAAGGACGACATAATCAGCTACGTCAACGGGCTCTGACATGGACGCGGACATACTCGTCATCGGCAGCGGACCCGCAGGGCTCCAGGCCGCCATCCATGCTTCCCGCGGGAAGATGTCCGTGGCGGTCGCCGGGAAGCCGTCGGCCAGCGCCCTCTCGGGTGCAGAGGTGGACAACTACTTCGGAGCTCCGCCGATGCCCGGAAACGGCCTCTTGGCCCAGGGGATCGCCCAGGCCGAGGCATCTGGAGCTGTCCTTCTGGGGCAGAACGTCATGTCCTGCTCCAACGCCGGCGGCGGGTTCGGGGCCCTCCTCGAAGACGGCACGGAGGTGCGCGCCAAGGCTATCGTCATCGCCACAGGGATCTCCCGCAGGAAGCTCGGCATCCCCGGGGAGAAAGAGCTGTTCGGCAAGGGCGTCAGCTACTGCGCCGTGTGCGACTGCAACTTCTACAAAGGGCGCAGGGCCCTCATTGTCGGGAACGACTCCGAGGCGGCAGCGTCCGCAGAGATGATGACCCGCTACGCTTCCGAGACGTCCTGGGCGTTCTGGGATCTGGAGGCGGAGAAGTCGCTCATAGATGCCGCCGAGTCTGCAGGCGTCCGCATGATCCGCTCCAAGCCCGTCCGCATAGACGGCATCGGCAAGGTGGAGTCCGTAGCAATGGACGACGGCACCGTCGTGCAGACCGACGGGGTGTTCATCGAGCTGGGCGCGAGATCGGCGGCCGACCTGGCCATGGACCTGGACGTCATGCCGGAGACGGACGACACCATCAAGGTCGGAGCGGACTGCTCCACGGAGGTCCCGGGCGTTTTCGCCTGCGGGGACGTCACGGGAAGGCCGTGGCAGGTCGCCAGGGCCGTCGGGCAGGGATGCGTCGCGGGCACCGCGGCGGCGGCATACGTGAGAGGGACGAGATGACAGTGCAGGACCTCATATCGGGGATGCTCAGGGAGGACGGAGGGTTCCAGAAGGCCTTCCGCAACATCCTGAACGATGAGCTGAACATGTCCCTCAACGAGTTCTGCGAGCTGTCCGGCGTCTCCCAGAGCACCATGTACAAGATCCTGGAGGACAAGCGCGAGCCGAACCTGAGGACCGTCCGCCAGGTGATAAAGGCCCTGAGGCTCCTGTACGAGCCGGAAGACTCCCATTTCATCGCCGTCATAGCGTACAGCTCCGTGCTGGAAGTGCTTCCGAGGACGGTGGACATGGGGGGCGGGCTGACCGTCACCCTCAGGGAGTATCCCGTGTCAACCGTGGAGGACGCGATCATCGCGGCCGTCCGCGCGGAGCGCGACGGGGCCCTCGGGGTGGTGTGCGCGCCGATCGTGGCGCCGACGGTCGAGAAGATCCTCTCCATACCGGTGTCCCGCGTGATCCCGACTACGAGCATCCAGCTGGCCATAGACAGGCTCAGGGACATGATCTGATCCTTTCCCGAGTTTTGTTAATATAGGAGCTTAACTTTTACCGATTCAGGTGCTCCGATGTTCGAGATGCAGGTGGTCAGCAACGTCCCGATGGTGGGCGTGGACGACATCAACGTCGTCGCAGAGACGTTCCTTGTCCAGATAGGCTACATCCCCAGGGGCTACGATCCCAAGACCGACGCCATCTCGGTCAGGGAGAGCGTCCCGTACAGGATGTTCATGGACTATCTCATGGAGTATCCCGAGAAGCCCTGGGCCGTCGAAGAGCTGGCCGCGCTGCTCGGAACGACGAAGCCCACGGTCTACAGGCACATCAACAAGCTGAAGTCGATGGACCTGCTGGAGGTCATGGACGTGGAGTACGAAGGCCAGTCCAAGAAGGGGTACCGCATAAGGTTCGGCGACCTGTCCAAGGCATGGAGCTTCGCCGAGGCCAATGTGAGCATGGCCATGGAGAACTACCGCAAGACCATCGTCCACTTCCAGGATCTGAAGAAGCAGAGGCGATTCCGATGTCAGAAGATTTCATTTTATCCCCCGGCGCGCTGTTCGAAGTTACATGGAGGCGCACAGACGACGACTGCCAGACGTTCAAAGGACGGTACAAGGGCCTGTGCGCCGTGGCATCCGAGACTGCCCTCGTCTTCGAGGTCGGAGACGTGACCAGGCTGGTCAGCTCGGCATCCATCGTGTGCATGGACCAGCTGGAGAGCGCTCCGGAGCAGTCCAAGCCGGCCAAGAGCGCGGATCCCGGAAACGTGTTCTATGGCTGATAAGAGGATAATCTTTCTTTCGGAGGAGCTCATCGGCGCGGTCAAGGCCGGGAAGGTCAGGGACCGCGATTCCCTGCAGAACCTGAAGCTGAAGCTCTGCAAGAAGCACGGCTTCTGCGATGTCCCTCCCAACTCTGACATCCTGGCCAACGTGCTTCCCGAGGACCGGAAGCTCCTCACGCCGCTCCTTCTGAAGAAGCCGACCCGGACGATCAGCGGAGTCGCAGTCGTCGCGGTCATGACCTCGCCCCACGACTGCCCCCACGGGCGCTGCGCCTTCTGCCCCGGAGGCGTAGGGAACAACTCCCCTCAGTCCTACACGGGGAAGGAGCCTGCGGCCCGCAGGGCGGGCAGGAACGGATTCGACCCGTGGATGCAGGTCACGGACAGGGTGACGCAGCTCACGGAGATCGGCCACAAGACCGACAAGATAGACCTGATAATCATGGGCGGGACCTTCACGAGCAGGGAGCCCGAGTACCAGGAATGGTTCGTCCGCAGGTGCTTCGACGCCATGAACGGCCGGGACTCCTCCACGCTGGAGGAGGCCCAGAGGCTCAACGAGACTTCCGAGCACCGGTGCGTCGGCCTGACCGTGGAGACGCGCCCCGACGCGTTCGCCCCGGAGCAGATCTGCCGCGCGATGCGCCTGGGGGCCACCCGCGTGGAGCTGGGGGTCCAGATCCTCGACGACGATGTCCTCCGCGGAGTGGATCGCGGGCACGGCATCGCAGAAGTGAGGGAATGCACCCGCAACTGCCGGGACCGCGGACTGAAGGTCTGCTATCATATGATGCCCGGCCTTCCGGGATCCTCTCCGGAGAACGACCTGGAGCGCTTCAGGAGGGTCTTCGACGACCCAGATTTCAGGCCGGACATGCTGAAGTTCTATCCCGTGCTGGTGGTCGCCGGCACCAAGCTCTATGATATGTGGGAGGCTGGAGATTACTCTCCGTACCTGGAGGAGACTGCCGTCCCTCTGCTGGCGCAGATGAAGTCCATCGTTCCCGAGTATGTGAGGATACAGCGCATCCAGAGGGACATCCCCGTGACCGAGATCTCGGCGGGGATCCGTAAGAGCAACATCCGCCAGCTGGTCGGAGATCACATGGCCGAGAACGGCATGGAATGCAGGTGCATCCGCTGCAGGGAGGTCGGGCACCGCGGGATATCCCCGGACGATCCGGGCCGCGTGGGCTTGAAGGACACGGTGTACGAGGCGTGCGGGGGCACGGAGCATTTCGTCGCCCTGGAGTACGAAGACTCCATCGTCGGCTACATCCGCGTGAGGCTCGACTCCAATCCCGAAGCGACCATAAGGGAGCTGAAGGTGTTCGGGAAGGTCGCCTCGATCGGAGACGAAGGGGAGGACTGGCAGCACAGGGGCTGCGGCCGCAGGCTGGTGTCCGAGGCCGAGCGCATCGCTGTCGAAGCGGGCAGGAGCAGGATAAGGGTCACCAGCGGAGTCGGCGTCAGGGGATACTACAGGTCCCTCGGCTTCTCCGAGGACCTGCCCTACATGGCCAAGGATCTCCGATCATCCGTAGAACGGCACGCTGTCCCATCCGGTTCTGCGCTTCTTCATGTCGCGGCCCATGTCGGCGTAGCCTTTCAGCATGGCGTCGTCCACCGACGGGCCCACATGCTGCAATGCTTCCGAGAAATCGGCTGCCGTGACGCATTCCGCGTCCCTGTTCCTGCGGTACGCTGTCAGCGCGGCCTCCCTGCACAGGGCCGCGAGGTCCGCGCCCACATAGCCGTCCGTCACGGACGCTACCCATTTCAGGTCCACGCTCCTGAGCGGCATCTCCCTGGACTGGACCTTCAGGATCTTCAGGCGGGATGCCTCGTCCGGCTTCCCCACGAGGATCAGCCTGTCGAACCTCCCCGGCCTGAGGAGCGCGGGGTCGATCATGTCGGGCCTGTTCGTGGCGGCCATCACGGTGACGTTCTTCATGCTCTCTACGCCGTCCATGGATGTCAGGAGCTGCGCGACCACCCTCTCCCAAGAGGAGCTGTCGCCCATGCCGCGGACCGGCGCGATGGAGTCGATCTCGTCGAAGAATATTATGCAGGGCGCCATCTGCTTGGCGCGCTTGAATATCTGGCGGATGGCCTTCTCGCTCTCTCCGAGCCATTTGCTGGCGACCTCCGGGCCGTTGACGGAGATGAAGTTGATCCCGGACTCGTTGGCCACTGCTTTGGCGATAAGCGTCTTCCCGGTGCCCGGGGGGCCGTACAGGAGCACGCCCTTCCCGGGCCTGATGCCGAGCTTGTCGTAGGCGCTGTTGCCCCCCTCGGGCACGAGCATCTCGGAGATCTCCCTGCGGACATCGTCCAGCCCGCCTACATCGGACCAGGAGACCTTCGGGATCTCCACCAGGACCTCCCTCATGCCGCTGGGCTCCACGTCGTTCAGCGCCTCGGTGAAGTCGTCCATGGAGACCCTCATGTTCTCCAGTATCTGCGAGGGCACGGGCCTGTCCAGGTCCATCTCCCTCATGCGCAGGCTGAGGCAGTGCATGGCCGCCTCCCTGCACAGGGCCGCGAGGTCCGCGCCGACGAACCCCTGGGTCATGGCGGCCAGTGCGTCCAGATCCACGGATTCCGTCAGCGGCATGTCCCTGGTGTGCACGTCCAGGATGTCGCGCCTCCCCTTCCTTCCGGGGATGCCGATCTCGATCTCCCTGTCGAACCTTCCGGGGCGGCGCAGGGCAGGGTCTATGGAGTCCTCCCTGTTGGTCGCCCCTATGACTATGACGTTCCCCCTGTCCCCCAGGCCGTCCATGAGGGTCAGCAGCTGCGCCACCACCCTCCTCTCCACCTCTCCGTAGACGGAGTCCCTGTTGGGCGCGATGGAGTCTATCTCGTCCAGGAAGACTATGCTGGGGGTGTTCCGGGACGCCTCCTGGAATATGTCGCGGAGGCGCTCCTCGCTCTGGCCGTAGTACTGGCCCATGATCTCCGGCCCTCTGACCGAGAAGAGCGATGCGCCGGATTCGTTGGCCACGGCCTCGGCTATCAGCGTCTTCCCGGTGCCCGGGGGCCCGTAGAGGAGCACTCCCCTCGGGGCGCCTATGCCGAGCCTGTCGAAGAGCTCCGGATGCTTCAGAGGGAGCTCGATCATCTCCCTGATGCGCTTGAGCTCGTCGTCCAGCCCTCCGACGTCGTCGTATGTTATCTGCTGCCCGGCAGGGCTTCCCGCGGCCTTCTCCTTCTTCGCCGCGCCGTCCTTCAGGACGATCCTCGTGGACCCGGAGACGATCACCGGCCCCTGGGGCACGGTGGATACGACCGTGAATATGGACCTGTTCCCCATGAGGGCGATGTTCGGGACGATGAGGTCGGTGCCGGAGACCAGCGGCCTGGCCATCAGGCCCTTGAGGAACATCTCCTCGATCCCGGGCTCGAACCTGATCTTCTTCCCGTCGGGGATGTTAGGAGCCAGGACGACCTGCTCGGCTAGCTTCGGATCGCATTTCCTGACGGTGACGTTCTCGTCCACGCTCACTCCGGCGCTGGTCCTGGTCAGGCCGTCGATGAAGATCATCCCCCTGCCCTCGTTCTCCGCGTCGCACTTGAACACCTTGGCCACGACCGTCCTCTTGCCGGCGATCTCTATGGTGTCCCCGATGTCCACTCCGAGAGCGGAACGGGCGGCATTGTCTATCCTGGCACGGCCGTAGCCCGCCTCCGACTGCCTCTGCGCCATGGCGACCCTGAGGACGATGGAACCTGTCATCGCCTTTCCGTACAGGCCGGGGGATGATTAAGATTGCGCGCACGCGGCGCGCCTGCGCGCAGGATTAATATGGGGCCCCAGCGATGGCATCCGCAATGACAGTCATTGAAATCAGAATCGAGCTCAAGAAGGGCGTCGCAGACCCCGAGGGCAAGAACACCCGCAAGACCCTCGAGTCCCTGGGATTCGGGGGGATCTCGTCCGTGAAGACGGTGAAGCTGTTCGAGGTCGAGCTCGACGCTCCGGCCGACAAGGCCGCCGCCATGGGCGAGGAGATGTGCAGGAAGCTCCTGGCCAACCCCGTCATCCAGAACTACAGCGTCACGGTCAGGCGATTTCGATGACCGGGCCGATGATCAAGCGCGATGTCCCCTTCCCGCTGTACGACGTCGCCATCCTGGACGCTTCCGACGACGTGCTGTCCGCCGTGTCCGCGGATATGTCCCTGGGGCTCTCCCTGGACGAGATGAAGCGCGTCAGGGACTATTTCGCCAAAGAGGGCAGGAACCCCACCGACGTGGAGCTCCAGGCCCTGGGGCAGGCATGGAGCGAGCACTGCTGCTACAAGAGCTCCAAGCCCATCCTGAAGGAGTTCGTATTCGGGCTGGACCGCGAGGACATCCTCTCCAGAGGGGATGCCGGGGTCATGGTCTTCGACGACGACTACGGCTACGCCCTCAGGATCGAGAGCCACAACCATCCGTCCGCCATCGAGCCCTACGGGGGCGCGGCCACGGGGATCGGGGGGATCCTGAGGGATGTCGTCTGCATGGGTGCCCAGCCCATAGGGCTGGCCGACCCTCTGTGCTTCGGGCCCATCGACCGCAAGGGCGAGCTCCCTCCGGGAGTCAAGCATCCCAGGTACCTGGTGAACGGCGTCGTGTCCGGCATCAGGGACTACGGGAACAGGGTCGGGATCCCCACCATCACGGGCGGTTTCTTCTTCGACGAGAAGTACACCGGGAACTGCCTGGTCAACGTGGCGTGCCTCGGGATCGTGAAGAGGGCCGACCTTGCCAAGAACTACGCCGGAGGCCCCGGAGAGGTCATGATCCTCATCGGCGGGCGCACAGGCCGCGACGGGATCCACGGGGTCAACTTCGCCTCCGCGGACCTGACCGCCACTTCCGAGGACGATTCGAGGGGAGCCGTGCAGCTGGGAGACCCGATCACCAAGGAGCCCGTCATGCACGCCTGCTTCGAGGTCAACGCCAAGCACCTCATCACCGGGATGAAGGATCTGGGCGGAGGCGGCCTGAGCTGCGTCGTGGGCGAGATGGCCTTGGACGCCGGCTGCGGAGCCGATGTGGATCTGGAGAAGGTCCCGCTGAAGGAGCCCGGCCTCGCCCCGTGGGAGATATGGGTGTCCGAGTCCCAGGAGCGCATGATGTGTACCTGCAAGCCCGAGAACGTGGACGCCGTGCTGGAG
>CAVHMZ010000044.1:0-7444 GCA_963637225.1 Segatella hominis | reverse complement strand
GTGATGAATAGCATTGTGTACAAGTTAATTAATTTATTTCAGAAACGTTGTACTAGAATCGGATGGCGTGGAGAGGGGGATTCGAACCCCCGGGTCCTTTTGGGACATAGGATTAGCAGTCCTACGCCTTACCAGGCTGGGCCATCTCCACTTGCTTGGACTTCGTGAAGTTCACATCACCTTTAAAGGTTTCTCCGAGGCTGAATCCAGCATCCTATCATCTGAAACCGAATGTGCGCCTGCGGTTCTGCGAGCGCACCAGGCCGTCATGGGAGTCGTAATCGTCCAGCACATATTGACAATACTCCAATGTCATCGGAATGTCTGTGACAATCGTAGACCATAAAATACGAAGATCAAAAGTATCGGTTCCATAAATATGTGCAGCCCTGTGACGGAAGTTTTCTAATTCTTTCCAAGGGAGTCCATTATAATATTGCTTGAACTCGTATGATAGCTTAGAGGCCCTTTCCCCGATCACTATACAGTTCATGGCACAGGCATCTACAATACAACCATCCAAGATGAAGTCTTCCCACCCCATACCTTCCGTGTATGAGGTTATCTTATTACAGGACTGAATTATCGTAAGAATATTCTCACGATCGTTGAGTTTGTCACGCTGATCACTCATGGATCGTCACCAAATCCTTGCGAATCCTTTCTATGAACCTAGGGCTACATCCAGATGAAACCACATCAACCTCCTTCCCAAGAGCATTCTCCATATCTACTGCCATGGTGGCAAAGCGGAAGTAGCTCGTAATCTCACCAGGTTCTATCAGAAGATCTACATCACTGTCTGGTCCGGCAATTCCTTTGGCGTAAGAACCGAAGACCATCACGCGCCCGGCACCATAGCTCTGCGCGATAGGGACTACAATAGATGCAATCTCGTCCAAGGTGTATACCTTGCGCCTCCTGCGGAAAGCCCTGATCCTATCCAACAGCCCCATGCAAATTGAATCTATCAGACAATATTTAAAGGTGGTTTCACGAGTCACGGATGTTCAAGCTGGCCTTTGAATCCATGTGATTATATCAACGCGTCATCGCGATTCATCCGCAGAGCCTCCCTGAGGATCCGTGTTCCTTCAGCATCCTGTCTGCCCCGACAGACCGTCTGCAGAGTACCGACAGCAGACTCCCACATATTACAGTAATATAGATGTCACGGACGCGGGCCCCCGTCCGTGCACAGCGGCTGAAACACCTTTCCCCGGCCTTTTCCCAATCGTTCATCAAGAAGCGCATCTCCTTGTCCCGGAGCCGTCCGTTCCTCGCAGACCGGCGCGCCGCCGTGCGCACCGACCGATGGCAGTGGTTATGTACTCGTATCTCGGATTCACGTCCATGAAGTTCCTGGTCATCACGGACCTGCATCAGAACCTTGCATCCATCGGCAAGATTAACAAGGCCATCAAGGACAATAAAGCCGAGTTCGTCCTCTTCCTGGGAGACGTCACCGATTTCGGCACTGGCGAGGAAGCGGCTGACATAATATCATCTATCGCTGCCAAAACATATGTCATCCCGGGGAACTGCGATCCCCGCGACCTTCCCGAGAAGGTCGGATCGGTCGCTGTCGACATGCACGGAAAGGCCGCCGACATCGGCGGATACCGCCTGGTCGGCCTCGGAGGCTCCAACATAACCATATTCAACACGCAGTTCGAGCTCACTGAGGACGAGCTCTACGACGGGCTGGCCAAGAACGCTTCCGAGGGCATGATCCTCATGACGCATGCCCCGTCCTACGGCATCCTGGACCAGATCCCCTCCGGGCTCAGCGTCGGAAGCCCCGCCGTGAAAAAGATCGTGGACGAGTTCCACCCGATCCTCGCCCTCTCCGGCCACATCCATGAGGCCATCGGAGTCGAGGTGCATGACGGGACCACGTTCGTCAACCCCGGCCCCGCAAGGGACGGCTGCTATGCTGTCGTCGAGATCGTCGGGAAGGACGTTCGCGTGAAGCTCGAAGGCCCGGGAGCCTGAAGCACCAGGCCGGCCCGGTCGCATATGCGGACGTTCTTGCCACGGGCCGGTTCCGGCCATAAGTTACTTTTAAATACGGAACCATGATTAGCCTGCTTGATTACAATGGCACTTTGGCAGGGTAAATCCAACAGGAAGCCCACCGGCGGCAGGCTCGTCGCCAACAAGGGCAAGAGAAAGTTCGAGATCGGCAGAGAGAAGCAGTTCACCAAGATCGGTGAGCAGACGCTCAAGCAGTATCGCGGAGCCGGAGGAAGTGTCAAGGTTGGAATGCTCAGCGCTCAGTACGCCAATGTGGTCGACAAAAAGACCAACACCGTCAAGAAAGTCAAGATCCTGACTGTGAAGTCCAACCCGGCTGACCCCAACTACGTTCAGCGTAACATCATGAACAAAGGGGCAACCATCACTACCGAGATCGGCGACGCCATCGTCACGTCCAGGCCTGGACAGGATGGCGCAATTAACGCTGTACTGCTTGAGTAATCACGATCGACAAACCTCTTCGCCCTTCGGGGCATCTCCTTTTCTTTTCCACTCGCTGTCCTTCTCCATAGAACCTAATATATATCGAACCGGGGATTGACAGCGCATGGCATACGACCCCGATGTTGCGATAACGCTCTGGCCCGAGTACTTCGACATCAACCGCACCAGGTCCGAAGGGAGAAGGCTTCCCAAAGAGCTGTGCGTTTCCAATCCGGACCTGGACATCATCGCCAAGGGGGCCATGATCCTCGACCTTGAATACGAGGTCAGGGAAGACATGTCGTATCCCAAAGCGCCCCGCGACCGCCATGGCTGCGTCAAGGTCGAGAAAGGGGTCATGAGCAAGACAGAGATGCTCCCCAAGATCGCCGAGATCCTGGTGAAGAACCAGAAGAGGCGATCCTGTGATCAGTCCCCTGGACTCCAGGGTGCTGGATGTCAACTCCGAGTCCCTCGGAGTCAGCGTATCGACGCTCATGCGCAACGCCGGAAAGGCTGTTGCCGATTATATTGAAGCTGTCTGCCCGCACGGCCGCATCCTCTTCGTCTGCGGCCCGGGGAACAACGGTGGCGACGGATTCGCTGCCGCATCCATGATGGATCCCGGCCGCGTGCGCGTAGCCCTTCTGAAGAAGCCCGAGAGCATCCATAGCCCCGAGGCCGTTTCGTTCTTCAGGTCGCTGAAATGCGAGGCGACCGAGTACAGGGCAGAGCTTCTGGACCGCTGCGACATCATCGTCGACTGCGCCCTCGGGACCGGCATCAGAGGGACGGTCAGAGAACCGTACAGGTCTTTCATCGAAGATGCGAACAGATCCGGACGCAGGATCGTCTCCGTGGACATGCCTTCCGGGCTCGGCACAGACATCTGCATCGAGCCTTCCGAGACGATGACATTCCATGACATCAAAGAAGGGATGACGGGATCGAATTGCGGGAAGATCGTCATCGCCGATATCGGCATCCCTGCCGATGCCGCAGATGTCGTCGGCCCCGGAGACATGCTCAGATACCCCGTGCCGGCAGAATCCAGCCATAAAGGCCAGAACGGCAGGCTGATGGTCATCGCCGGAGGCCCCTACTACGGGGCTCCCGCCATGGCATCCTGCTCCGCGCTGAGGACCGGGGCAGACATCGTGAGGCTGTTCACGCCGGAGTCGGTCTATCCTATCATCGCCCAAGCGACCCCCGTGCTGATGATCACGCCGCTGCCCGGCGACAGGCTGACGGCCGAGTCGGTCGGCATGCTGCTCGTACAATCCGGATTCTATGACGCCGTGCTCATAGGCCCCGGCCTGGGAACGGATCCCGAGACATCCGCTGCTGTCAGGACGTTCGTCGAGAGATGCAGGACGCCCATGGTCATAGATGCAGACGGGATAACGGCCGTTTCCGGCATGAGGTTCCAATCTCCGGTCATACTCACTCCTCACAAGATGGAGTTCAAGGCCCTCGGAGGCTGCTGCGACGTCAGAGAGCTTGCCGATCGTCTGAACGCCACGGTGATCCTCAAAGGCCATGCCGACGAGATATCGGACGGCAAGCGCACCAGGCTCAACAAGACCGGCACGCCGGCGATGACCGGGGCGGGAACAGGAGATGTCCTTTCCGGATGCGTGTCCGCCCTCCTTTCCAAAGGCATGACGCCATTCGATTCCGCCTGCCTCGGAGCCTTCATCTGCGGCAAAGCGGGAGAATACGCGACTGAGGAGAAGTCCTACAGCCTCATCGCCACGGATGTCATCGACTACATCCCCAAAGTCCTCAGGGACCTGATCCCTTGACATACATACAGCCCGTCCATGGAATCCCTGCCCTGAAGGTGGAGAACTGCCTTGTCATCGGAGACCTCCACATAGGCGTGGAATCGCACCTGATGTCCAAAGGCTTCCATATCGTCTCCCGCACCCAGGACATGCACGACGAGATCATGGCCGCCTGCGACGAGGACGTGACCAGGCTCATCGTGATAGGCGACGTCAAGGATTCTGTCCCCGGCTCCAACAAGCAGGAGTACCGCGAGATCCCCGATTTCTTCGAATCCCTCTTCGAGAGGTTCGACATCATCGACCTGGTCCGCGGGAACCATGACACGAACATCGAGGAGTTCCTTCCCGGAAGGGTCAAGGTCAGGCCAGCCACAGGGCTCCTGTTGGGAGACGTGGGGTTCATCCACGGCCATACGTGGCCTTCGGCGGATGTGATGTCCTGCCGCACCCTCGTCATGGCCCACAACCACCCGACGGTCCTGTTCAGGGACGGCGTCGGAAAACAGATGACCGAGCCCTGCTGGATGCGGGGGCGTTTCCGCGAAGGGGCCGTCGACGAGAGATACCCCCTCCTGCCGGAGTCGTTCATAGTCGTCCCGGCGTTCAACAGGATGCTCGGAGGCTCCCCCGTCAATGCAATCGGAGAGGACCTCCTCGGACCGGTGATCAACAGCGGCCTGCTGGACATCGACGATGCGCACCTGTACCTCCTCGACGGACTGGACATCGGGAAGAGGTCGGACCTCATGGTCAGCGGAAAAGACAGGTCGAAATGGAAGGACGACGGCCGCAAACGCGGCCGCCGGCCTTCCTGAGAATGTGTTAAAGGGGGGCCGGAGCCCCGTTTCACCCATCAGCTGCGGCTGATGGTGTCGTAGATCGATCCGTCTGCGTTCCTGATCTCAGCCGTTATGGGCATCTGACCGGGGAGAGCATGGGTAGCGCAGGAGTTGCAGGGGTCGTATGCCCTGAACGCCATCTCGACCATGTTCAGCAGGCCGGGGGAAACCTCGTAGTTGTGGATCAGGGCCTTGGCGACCTTGGCGACATCCATGCAGATGGGACCGTTGTTGTTGGTGGTTCCGACGACCAGGTTGCAGGCGGTGACGATTCCGTCCTCGTCGCAGGTATAGTCGTGGGTCAGGGTTCCTCTGGGGGCCTCGACGCAACCGACTCCGCGTCCTCCGGGGACGAGGTCGGTCTGCTTGATGTCTCCGTTGCAGAGGTCGGGGTTCTGAGCGTCCTCGAGGCACTTCTCTGCGCAGCAGAGCATCTCGATGATCCTTGCCCAGTGGGTTGCCAGGGTGAACTGGCAGGGCCCCTCGACTCCGGCATCCTTCAGGATTCCGCGGTACTCCTTGAGGGCATCGTTGGCCAGAGGCGTGGGCATCTCCTTGCACACGTTGAGCCTGGACAGGGGCGAGGCCCTGTACAGCCCGCTCTCGGGCCCGTCGACAAGACCCTTGTATCCGGGGTTCTTGAGGTACGGGAACTTCTCGAAGCTCCAGGGCTCGACGGCCTCGGCGATGTTGTCGAGGTAGTCGCAGGGGTCGTAGAGGTGGGTCTGCTCGCCCTTCTGGTTGACGACTTTGACCTTGCCTTCGTGGATCTCGAACTGGTCCTTGTCGTTGACAAGCCCCATGTGGGAGGTCTCATGGTAGTACAGGTCCTTGTTCAGCACGATGTCCATGTACTCCTTGTTCTCGAGCACGACGCTCTTGAAGACTCCCATGGAGGTCTTGGCGAACTCCAGCATATCCTCCGCGAAGCCGATGATCTGCTTCTGCTCGTCCTTGGAGACGGCCTTGGACACTCCGCCGGGGACTCCTAGCAGAGGGTGGGTGGGCTTTCCGGCCAGGATGGCCTGGACGTTCTGGGCCTCACGGCGGGCTTTGACGACGGCGGACCCGAGCTCGAGCCCGACGTGGCCGATGACCCCGAGGACGTTCCTCTCCGCGGCGGGGGCCGCGGGGCCGCACACGAAGTCGGGCGCAGCCAGCGCATAGAAGTGCGCGATGTGGCTGTGGACGAAGTGCGCGTTGTAGAACGTGTCCCTGATCAGGTAGGCGGTGTCGGTCGGCTTGGCGTTGTAGCAACCGTCGATGGCCTTGGTGGCGGCCAGGTGGTGCGCGCCGGGGCACACACCGCAGAGCCTGGCGGTGATCTGGTTCAGCTCTGTGACCCTCCTTCCGATGCAGAACCTCTCGAAGCCTCTCAGCTCGGGGATCTGCCAGTAGGCGGCGCTCACATCTCCTTTGTCGTCGAGGAAGATTTCGATCTTCCCGTGTCCCTCGAGACGGGTGATCGGATCGACCGTCACGCGGTTCCCAGAGACTTTCTGCTTGTCATCCCATATTACAGGTCCGGACATTTACTGACCTCCTTCCTTGACGGCCCTCTTGATGAGCGACTTGCCCAGCGTATAGGCGTAGAAGTATCCGAGAGGGTCCTTGATCGTGCTCATGATCTTGATGATCTCGTCCTCGCCGCAGATCGGATCCTCGTCCAGGACGGGGAACAGCGAAGCGACGGCTGTGAACATGCTCGCGCCCTGCTCCTGCACATCAGGCGAGGGGCCGTAGCATCCGCGGCAGGGCTGGCCGGCCCTGGTGCATCTTGCTCCGCACCCGCCGATGGTGGCGGGTCCGAGGCAGAGGATCCCCTGGTCCATGAGGCACAGTCCCTCCTCGATGTTCACCTGGTAGGGCTCCTTCAGCTCGGTGAGCCTCCTGCACTCCTTGTGCCTGGGGCACTCCTCGCAGAGAGTCTTGGTGGTGACCCCGATCATGGTCCCCTTGGGGGGCAGCGGGACTCCGGAGTAGACGAAGTCCTCGACGGCCTTCAGCAGCTGGCTGATAGACTCGGGAAGAGGCGGGCAACCGGGGATGCTGTAATCGACGTCGATGACCTGGTCGAGGGTCTTGACGGTGTCGTAGAGCACCGGCAGGGTGAGCTCTCCCTCGGGCACCTGAATGGTGGGCTGGGGGATGGTGGGGGCATCCTTGCTGTACGCCTCCTGGAAGGCCGCGGAGGTGGGCGTCTTGGTGTAGACGTAGTCCAGGATCTCCTTGGCTCCGTCGGGGACCAGGTTCGCCAGGGCGGGGCTTCCGCCGAAGCAGGCACAGGACCCGTAGGAGACGACGATCTTGGACTTCTGCCTGAGCAGCTTGGCCATGTGCTCGTTCTCGGAG
>CAVHMZ010000043.1:0-6354 GCA_963637225.1 Segatella hominis | reverse complement strand
TTCACGGCACTCGGCAGTTCCCAGAGGGCTGTGGAAAATCTGGAGCAGATGCGTAATTGCTCCAAAAGTCGAACAGGCAGGATGCAGGAGAACAACGCCTCATAACAGTCGGGCAAGGGCGCCGTCAAGGCGCTGTACCTGGAGGATGGGTACGGCAACGGCACCATCATCGAGAACGCCGTCGCGGAGTGCATTGCGAAGGCAGGATGCGCTCCCCGCTGCTACAGGAAGACCAACGGGAAGGACAAGATGGAGCTGGACTTCGTCATCGAGACGGGGGCGGAGCTCTGCGCGATAGACGCGGAGTCCGGCAGCAGGAAGACATCGCTGGAGAAAGCCTCCAAGGCCTTCGATATCGGGCGGAAGATCAGGCTGGAGAACGGGAACATCTCCGTCGGCGAGGACGGCGTCGAGCATTATCCCCTCTTCGCAGCCGCGTTCATAAAGGACATGGAGCCGGAACGGGACGGCCCGAGGTTCCGATCTCAGCGCCGCGCATCGCGACAGCTCCTGCAATAGCCGCTGACGCTGCACTTCTCGCAATGCGGACGGTTCGGCATGCACACGGCCTGTCCGTGCCTCACCAGGTACCTGTTGATGTCCGACCACCTCTCTTCGGGGGTCATGTCCATCAGCGCGAACTCCGTCTCCTCCGGGGTCTTGGTGTCCACCAGGCCCATGAGGTTCGCTATCCGGTGCACATGGGTGTCCACGCACACGGAAGGTATGCCCATCGCATAGGACCTGACGCACGCGGCCGTCTTCCTTCCCACCATAGGGAGCTTCAGGAGCTCTTCGGTCTCCTCCGGGACCTTGCCGCCGCAATCGTCTCTCAGGATGCGGCAGCAGTCCACTATGGCCTTGCCCTTCTGTTTCGGGAACCCCGCAGGCTTCACCAGCCGCGCGACCTCATCGGGATCGGCATCTGCCAGCTCTTCGACGGAGTCGAACCTGCGGAAGAGATTGTCCGATGCCTTGCGGGTGTTGTCGTCCCTCGTCCTCTGGGAGAGGATCGTCGCGATCAGCACATGGAAAGGGTCGCAGGGCCATTCCGGGTTCAGCCCTTCGGAGCTCCTTCCGGGGTAGGCGCCCCGGTCGTACTCCTTCGACAGGATGTTCAGGATCTCGCATATCTGTTCTGAAGCCATGTCAGCGCATCCTCCGCAGTCCTGAAAGAGCCGGTCACCAGCACGATCTCGTCGTCCCTCGAATCCAGAGCGGCCTCCAGAGCCTCCGCCACGGTTCCGAATGTCCCGGCCACGTGCATATGCTTCGAGGCGATCTCTGCCGTCCTCTCTGCGGGCGAAGCCCGCGGAGAGGCGGGCGCGGTTATGAACGCCTTCTCCACGACGGGCCCCATGACCCTGCAGAAGCCCTCGATGTCCTTGTCGCCGAGCATCCCGAGCACCATGGCTGCCTTCCCGTAGATCTCCTCCACGTCCGATGCCAGGCATTTCGCCCCTGAAAGGGTGTGGCTCACATCTATGACCACAGGCTCTCCGAGCAGCTTCTGCATCCTGCAGGGCCAGACCACGCCGGCGAGCCCCTCGTCGACCTTCTCCCTGATGGCATCCTCGTATTCCGGCAGCCTGCTGACGCATTCTATCGCCAGCGCCGCGTTCCTGGCCTGGTGCCTTCCCGGAAGGAACACGTCGTGCAGCTCCCCGTTGTAGACCATGGAGATCTGGTCGGGCTGGCTGCCCACGACTTCCGGGGCGTTCCTGTCCACGCGGACCAGCTCGCATCCGACCTCGGAGGCACGGGATTCCAGGACCTCCAGGATCGACCCGTCGTTGATCGTCACGCACGGGATCCCGGGCTTCATTATCCCGGCCTTCTCGAAGGCTATCTTCTCCACCGTGTCGCCGAGGAAAGCGGTGTGCTCCAGCCCGATGTCGTTGATCACGGCCACTTCGGGGACGATGATGTTGGTGCAGTCCAGCCTGCCGCCCATCCCCACCTCGATGACGCTTATCTCTGCGGAGACCGTCTTGAAATACAGGAAGGCGACAGCCGTCAGGACCTCGAACCTGGTGCACCTCCTGCCCTCGCGGTCCATGGCATCCGCGTGCTCCCTGACCAGGGACAGCATCTGGTTCATGTCCCTGTCCGGAATCTCGTCGCCGGAGATGCGGATGCACTCGTTGATCCTGATGATGTGGGGCGACGTGAACGCGCCGACGCGGATGCCGGACGCTTTCAGGATCGATTCTATCATGGCGCACACGGACCCCTTCCCGTCCGTCCCGGCCACGTGTATGAACCTCATGCCGTCCTGGGGGTTTCCGAGCCTCCTCATGAGCTCTCTGATGTTGTCCAGCCCGGGGGCGACACCCCTTCCGTCCAATCCTTCGAACCATTCCAGGTTCCCGTCGGGGTCCAATATAATCTCCGGGGCGTGCCATGACGGGATGATTATAAAACTTATTGCGGATAACCGTGGACATCATGAAGGGTGCCTTCGTCTCCAACGGTTTCATGCGGTCCGAGAAGTTCTCGCAGCCCGCGGACATGGTCTGCGCCGCGGCGGAGAGGATGGGGATAGGGATGGTCCGGACGGCCAACGACCGCCTGGCGGCGCCGATAGGCGGCCGCGAGGCGATGAAGGAGGCGATCGGCGGCGCGGATTTCGTCGTGTTCTGGGACAAGGACGTCCGCCTGGCCGAGAACCTGGAGCTGTGCGGATATCCCGTGTTCAATTCGTCGGAGTGCATCCGCATCTGCGACGACAAGTCGCTGACGCACATGGCCTTGGCATCCGCAGGCGTCAGGTCGATCCCCACCGTCTCGCTGCCGCTGTCATTCGGCCCCTATGCAGACCTCGGGTTCGTAGACGGGCTGGAGGATTCCCTCGGATATCCGATGGTCGTGAAGGACTGCTGCGGATCGTTCGGAGAGCAGGTGCATCTCGCCGGGGACAGGGGCTCTCTCGAATCGCTGCTGTCCGGCCCCTACGTTCCGAGGATCGCCCAGAGGTACGTCGAGACAGGCGCAACGGACATCCGCGCCGAGGTGATCGGCGGGAAGGTGGCCGAATCGGTGATAAGGCACGGCTCCGAGGGGGATTTCAGGAGCAACTGCGCCATCGGCGGCAGGATGGAGTCCTGCAGGATATCGGAGGAGTGCGCCGAGCTCGCCGTCAGAGCCTCCGAGGCTGTGGGCGCAGACTTCTGCGGAGTGGACATCCTCATGATGGACGGCGCCCCGGCCGTCTGCGAAGTGAACTCCAACGCCCACATCAGGAACCTGGCGGACTGCACCGGGCACGACGTGTCCGAAGACATCCTGAGGCACATCGTCTCATGCCTGAGGCGATGGCATGCGGATGTGGATCCTCTACGACCGCTGCGATTACCGGAAGAACGTCTTCTTCGCCGAGAGGCTCTGCAAGATCTCTGAAAATCTGGGACACAATGCGTCCGTTATCCTGACAGATTCCATGCCGGACGAGATCCCTGATGCCGTCATCTCCCGCACGAGGGACTGGGAGCTCGCCCGCTCCCTCGAGGAGAAGGGCGCCAGGGTGTTCAATCCCTCGGAAGTCTCCAGGATCTGCAACGACAAGCATCTCACATACCAGTTGGCGGAAAGGCTCGGGATACCGGCCCTTCCGCATTCCATCGAAGGCCGGCCCCTCCCGGAAGGGCCTCCCTGGGTGGTCAAGTCCCGCACGGGCCACGGCGGCAGCCAGGTCTTCATGGCCGAAGGCCGGGAAGACTTGGAGAGGATCCTGGACAAGCTGGGGCCCGACGCTCTCGTCCAGAAGGTCGCCCCTGTCCTCGGCCGCGACATGAGGGCTTACGTCCTGGATGGGAGGACCGTCGCATGCGTCATGCGCTCCAGCGGCACCGACTTCCGCGCAAATCACAGCCTCGGCGGCAGGGCGGAGCTCTGCCGGCCGTCGGAAGAATGCATTGACATCATATCCAGAATGTCGGAGGCCCTCGGCCCCTGCTTCGTGGGCATCGACTTCGTGTTCGGAGAAGGGGGAAAGGCGTTTCTGAATGAGGTCGAGGACGTGGCCGGAACCAGGATGCTCTACGAGCTCACCAGCCTGGACCCGGCCCTCATCCTTGTCGAGAACGTTCACTCGAAGATGTCTTTGTAAATGGAATCCACGAGCTCCGGATAGGTCATGCCCTTGTCCTTGGCCACTTCCCTGACCAGGTCCATGGTCCCGGACCCGTACTGAGCCGCCTTCTTCCTCTTCTCCGCGATGAACGGGTACCCAAGGTTCTTGGCGATCTGCCTCAGCATGACCTTCCTGGTGTCCGGCCCGGTGGGCCTCAGGTCCTTCAGGTCCATGGCGTTGACCTGCATGGTTACCAGCGGGTCCATGTACGGGTAGAGGATCTTCTTCCCGAAGTGGTCCGCCACGATGGTCTCGTGCGGGATGGTGGACGAGATCAGCTTGCCCAGGTCCGCCTTGCGGGTCCTGACCAGCTCGTCGTCAGGGAGCTCCACGTACTTGTTGTACCCGTAGAATAGCTCGTCGGCCCCCTGGCCGCCGAGGATGTACTTCTCGTGGACGGTCTTGCACACGAAGAACAGGGGCAGCTCGAAGGACAGCGTCAGGGGGCTGGATGTCCTGGTGATCGAGATCATCTCCCTGAGCCTGGCCTCGATGTTGTCCTTGGTTATGGGGATGTGGAGCCAGGGCAGCCCGAGCTTCTCGGACATCTCCTGGGCCATGACGACGTCGTAGGACTGCTCCTTGCCCGACGTGTACAGGGTGACGGACCTGGCGTAATCCTTCGCGACCGCGGCTACGAGCCCGGAGTCCAGCCCTCCGGAGAAGGCCACAGCGACATCCTGATCCTCGACCCCGTTCCTGATGGCGGAGACGACCGCGCGTTCTAGGTTCTCGATATCGACCGACATGCCGGCTGTATCGGCAGACCACGGTTTAAGGGATTGGGTCGGTCTTCCGCCGAACCCGCGGGAACGGCGGCGCCATCCCTGCCCCGGTATGCGCTGATGGCAGGAATCTGTTGCATCGTGCGCACGGTGTATGCGGTGATGCTTGGATAAGTGTTATTACGATGCCCGCCGTACAGGATGCCATGGAAGGCGTGACGCGCATCGGGGTCTCTCTGGAACCCGAGCTTCTGAAGGCATTCGACGAGTCGATCTCAAAGAAAGGCTACGTCAGCAGGTCCGAGGCCATAAGGGATCTCGTCAGGGACTCCCTGGCGGAGAACGAGTGGAAGAACGAGGACGAGTGGATGGTCGGCACCATAGTGATGGTCTACGACCACACCATGACATCGGTCGGCGACAAGCTCACCGACCTGCAGCACGAGCATCAGTCCCTTGTCAACACGTCGGTCCACGTCCATCTCGACCACGACAAGTGCATGGAGATCCTCATCTGCGAGGGCAAGCTCGGAGACCTCAAGCACTTCGCCAACGAGGTCACATCGATAAAAGGCGTCCTGAGAGGAAGGCTCACAATGGCCGCTCCCTCTACAGGGAACCTGCACCACGTCGGCCACAGGAACCGAGGGGCCCTCGCACAGGCGGTCCACTCCTATCATCAGGGTGGACAGCCCCTCTCCCTCGAACCCGAAGACCTCGTTCATCCTGATGGCGGACGATGTCGAGGGATAGAAGATCCACGGCTCGATGTCCGCGGGGATGTTCTCGTGGGCGCATCTGCTGGCATGGAGCACCATGCGGGCATCTTTGACGGTGATCTTGTTCGGGTACATCACGAACGAATCCGTGATCCAGATGATGTCGTCCCGCTCTTTGAAATGATCTATCATGCACTGGGGGACATCGTGCCCGACGACGATCCCGTCCTCGTCGATCATCTCCATTGTGACCTCGGAGGGCCGGGGGAAGTCCCCGTTGCAGGACAATGCGAAGACATGCTCTCTGGAAGCGCAGGTCCCGACCCCGGAGTTCTCCATGCGGAGCCCGCAGGAGACCCTGGTTATGGAGTCCTCTATCTGCACGATCTCCTGAACGGTGTCGCGGGGCATATATGCCACATCTAGCACGCCGTCCATCTTTTTGAGCAGGTCCATGAACTCTTTTACGCGGGTCAATGGGAAACGATTATGGAACCCCTACATAAGCCGTTTCCGAGTTGGCGGATACTGTTCTCCGAGATGCTGCAATATATCCCGTTCGGACGGATCTGCGCTCCGCTGCCATGGTTTTAGACGATCATGCCTTCGTGTCGGATTACAGACGTTACCAACCGTACCGACATTACAGACATTACAGCGTGGGGTTAATAAACTCGGATGCCATATGCTTCCTTAGGCGCGGCCGTGCACCGGCGGCCGATGGGATATATAAAAAGGAGGCAACGCATATGGCGGACAAGGGCGAGAAGATGGAAGG
>CAVHMZ010000042.1:0-2204 GCA_963637225.1 Segatella hominis | reverse complement strand
AAGTGAAGCACTTCCCCGCATCCATCGCCAAACTCAACAGGGCCAAGCCCGTCTACGAGCACTTCAAGGGCTGGAAGAGCTGGGACGACCAGGAGAAGCTCCTGAAAGGCGGATACGATGCCCTCCCCGGAGAGATGCGGGAGTACATCGAGTTCATCGAGAAGTACCTCAAGGTCCCCGCGGACATCATCAGCATCGGCCCCGACAGGAACGAGACCATCGACCGCCGCGGCGGCTGGTGGAGCTGATCGCCAATATGCCGGGCGCGCCCCGGCATCCTTTCCCGATAGCATCATATCCGATGATGCAGTCGGCCGCACAGGCTGGGGTTGTCAAGCCAGGTCAAAGACGCAGGACTTAGGATCCTGTCCTTAGTGGTTCGTGGGTTCGAATCCCACCCCCAGCACTCTCACGTTCGCAGAGGTTTCGCGATGGCAGTTTCCCTTTACATCATCAGGCTCACCAAGGAGATAGACGAGGGGAACCGCGCATCCTACGACAAGCTCAAGGCCCTTGCCAAGACCGATCCGGATGCCAAGCGCGTGCTCAGGACGGTGAAGGAGCCTCCGAAGCCCGCGGCGCAGTCGATAAAGGTCGCTCCCGCGCCGGCACAGGACACCTTCGAGAAAACGGTGGAGAAAGCCGGATCGGGAGACGGGGCGGCCATCGCCCTGCTCAGGAAGAAGGCCGGCTACGAGGACATCAAAGCGCAGCACTCCCTCGGGATCATGCTCATGGACAAGGATCCCGACGAGGCCTTCGGATGGCTCGAGAGGTCCTCCAAGATGCCCGAATCGCAGGAAGCCATCAGGAAGCTGGCCGCCAAGGGCAACGCCAAGGCTGAAGCATGGATCAAAAAGCAGAAAGAGCCCCCGGCACCGATGTACAGGGGGAAGCCGCTGGCCCCAACCGGCCCCAAGACCGACGACCTCGGATACATCAGGCCTCCTTCCAAGCACGCCAAGCCGAAGATCGGCGAGGTCTACAGGCTCAACGACGCTCTGCTCCAGACCGGCCAGAAGAACACCATGGTGCTCATCAAGGAGATGAAGGGCGACTTCGTAACCGTCTGGACAGTCACGAGGGAGCCCGGGAAGCACAAGTGCGCCAAGCTCATCGAGCCATGGCTCGCGGGATTCCCCACCAGCTCCGTCTACGTGCTCACCGACGTGGAGAGGACCTACAAGAAGAACGTCCTCGCGGAGTACAGAGGCACCCTCGGGGCCGGCGACATCAAACAGTTCAGGCTGTCGGCCTGAAGCGCCTTTCCGCAGCCCGCAGTGGAAACGGTGGTCGGAGGACACGGCCAGACGTTCCGGGCGCGTAGTTATATCCGGGCCCGATTTCGGCAAATCGCATATGTACTAGCAGTTTCATCCTAAAAACCGACGGTTTCGGGCCTGCTCCGGATGCTCACGGACAGTTCAGGCTCAGCTCATATAGCGAGAAGCGCAACGGGGGCGATAGAGGTGGCATGGATGCCAAGGCAGATGACGTTCGGGCTGGAGTTCTTCAGCACCATCCGCGACGGAGGAAAATACTATGTCGACAAGACCGCCCTCGTAGACGAAATCGAGAACTACGGGGAAGGGCAGGTGCTGCTGTTCACAAGGCCGCGCAGGTTCGGAAAAACCATGAGCATGACCATGCTCGATTCATACTTCAACGAGAACTACAAGGGCAACAACTGGTTCGACGGCCTGAAGATCTCAGAATTGAGGCCCGACGATCCGGAGAAGAACTCCAACATCGTCATCTTCATGACGATGAAAGACCTGGGGACAGGCTCTTTCCAATCCATGCTCACTCTCCTCAGGAGGATCGTCGCACGCGAATGCCGTCGCGCATTCCACTGGGAGAATGTCGAGAGGATGAGTCTGACCTGAGAGAGATATACGACGGGATCATGCAGTACCCGCCTGTGAAGGAGGATCTCGAGACATCTGTTGCAGACCTCTGCGAGCTGATACACGAGTTCTACGGGAAGGAGCTCATCATACTCATAGACGAATACGACAACCTGATGAACCACAGCTTCGGCAAACCGGACCATCGGAAGATCGTCGATTTCATGAGGAGCTTCTTCAGCTCGGCGCTGAAGACCAACCCGTACTTCAAATTCGCAGTCCTGACAGGGATAATGAAGGTTTGGTTCTATTGAATCTAGTACGGGTATAAGCTGATTAGAGTCGATCGGACGGGAT
>CAVHMZ010000041.1:0-31854 GCA_963637225.1 Segatella hominis | reverse complement strand
TGTCTTCAATCACGATCCCCAGTTCGGTCACCACTATCGGAAGTTCGGCATTCTCCGGATGCACCTCGCTGTCTTCAATCACGATCCCCAGTTCGGTCACCACTATCGGAAGTTCGGCATTCTCCGGATGCACCTCGCTGTCTTCAATCACGATCCCCAGTTCGGTCACCACTATCGGAAGTTCGGCATTCTCCGGATGCACCTCGCTGTCTTCAATCACGATCCCCAGTTCGGTCACCACTATCGGAAGTTCGGCATTCTCGGGATGCACCTCGCTGGCTACGGTCACCATCAATAGCAGCCAGATCACGAAAATTGATCAATCTACATTCGAGGGATGCACATCGTTGACCTCGTTCACCATTCCCGATAGCGTCCAGTATATCCAGGCGCGTGCATTTTTCAATTGCGACAAACTTTCTTCGATAAAGTTCGGAAAAGCTGTGCTAACCATAGCTTCCGACGCATTAGGAACCACGGTCGGAGGATCAACGCTGTTCTATAACGAGGCCGGAACCGAGATCTATCCGGCTTCGCAGTCGGTGGAGTTCGCGGGGAAGGAATTCACCGGCACCATCGCGGAGATGACCAGGGAGCCGGGAGACTATGCCGTCACCTTCGCGGATGGCCTGATTGTGAAGAACGGCGGGACAGCGATCACAAGCGGGGATACGGTGAGATACGGCACGGAGCTTACCGTCGAGGCCGAGGCAAAGACGGGATGCACGGCCGAGATCCTCCTGAATGATACCATGGAGATCACCGGAGGGAAGTTCACAGTCGGTATGACCAATGTTTTGACTTTGATTTGGACCGTGAACAAGCACAATGTCACGTTCGTTTCCGACGGAGAGACGCTCAAAGAGGTAATTTACGCATACGGCGCGACGATCGAGAAGCCCGAAGATCCGACGAAGACCGGATACACGTTCGACTGCTGGAAGATGGACGACACGCCGTTCGACTTCGGGAAAGCGACCATGCCCGACAACGACATAACCCTCACGGCGGCCTGGGCCGTGAACGAGCACAAGGTCACGTTCGTTTCCGACGGAAAGACGCTCAAAGAGGTAACTTACGCATACGGCGCGACGATCGAGAAGCCCGAAGATCCGACGAAGACCGGATACACGTTCGACTGCTGGAAGATGGACGACACGCCGTTCGACTTCGGGAAAGCGACCATGCCCGACAACGACATAACCCTCACGGCGGCCTGGGCCGTGAACGAGCACAAGGTCACGTTCGTTTCCGACGGAAAGACGCTCAAAGAGGTAACTTACGCATACGGCGCGACGATCGAGAAGCCCGAAGATCCGACGAAGACCGGATACACGTTCGACTGCTGGAAGATGGACGACACGCCGTTCGACTTCGGGAAAGCGACCATGCCCGACAACGACATAACCCTCACGGCGGCCTGGGCCGTGAACGAGCACAAGGTCACGTTCGTTTCCGACGGAAAGACGCTCAAAGAGGTAACTTACGCATACGGCGCGACGATCGAGAAGCCCGAAGATCCGACGAAGACCGGATACACGTTCGACTGCTGGAAGATGGACGACACGCCGTTCGACTTCGGGAAAGCGACCATGCCCGACAACGACATAGTTCTCACAGCCGTGTGGGAACTTTCTCCCATTTGGGAAGACGATGAGCCTTGCATTTCCGTTCCAATCGGTGGCAATGACAGCAGTAGTGCGGAGTCTGAAAGTTCTGTCGCCGCAGTGGCTGTTGCGGCGGGATGCGCCGTCGTCCTTTCGGTGATTCTGGCGATGCTCGGAAACGGCAGGTTCAGAAGCTGAGCACCCAAAATCCAAACAGGGGCTGCGGCCCCTTTCGCATCCTATCCAAAACCCGCATCCGGCCTCTATCTGGGTCTGATGTCGATAATCGGCATCCGGCACCTGGAAAGCGGGAGGCTCAAGCCTGACCCAGACGCATCCCACACGCGCGTGCGCATCAGACGAATGCGTCAGGTCAGGTTTGCGATACCGCTTCTCCCGACTTTTCAGTTCAGCGGCGTGCGCTCGACTTCCAGCCCGTCCGCCGTAGGATACTGCTCGGACAGGTAGCACTTGTACTTCAGCTTGGGCGCGATCTTCTCGAGGATCCACGGCGCCACCTCGACGCGGTCTTTGCCCTCGTGCATCAGATCCGCAGGGACCTTGGCGGCCGCCAATGCGGCCTTCGCGCCTTCCAAGTCGGCCGTGAGCACGTATCCTCTGACTATGGTGCCGTCCTCCGTGACCTGCTGATACGGCTTGCATGTGTGCGATGCGCGCCTGATGAGCCTTCTGCGGAGCTGGACGCCGTCCTTGAAAGGCGAGGAGCAGAAGTGGATCCTCATCTTCTTGTTGGCCTTCAGGACCTCCATGGCCGTCTCCGCCGATCCCTTCACCGCGGACGACAGGTCGTCCTTCACTTCGTAGCAATGCGCCTCCATCATGTTCCAGTTGCTCTCGGAGAACTCCAGCTCGTTCAGGTTGACGAACGATACGCCCGCATCCTTGCAGTAGGATGCCAGGGCATTGAGCTCAGCCGTCTTCCCGGGCAGTGCTGGCACTTCCACTCCGACGGGTATGGAGAGTGCTTCGCAGACCTCCCTGAGATTCGTCTCGGACATGCGGTCCCACTGCTCTTCGCGGGGGTGGAAGCGTATCTCGTCGAGCCCCGCGTCCTGCAGGCGCCTGGCCTTCTCGGGGTCGATGGTGGCGGTGTAAAGATGGATGTGATGCTCTCTGCCGAACCTGCCCTTCAGCAGCTCTATCATGCGGATCGTGCGGTCCATGTCCAGCAGCGGATCGCCTCCGGTGATGCCGGTCCCCAGAGCGTCCATGGCCTCCGCCTCGGCGATGATCTCCTCGTCGCTGCAGACGCGCTTCTCGTTCGCGTAGACCACGTCTTTGCCCTTCTTCTCCAGGGACACGGGGCAGTAATAGCAGTTCCATCCGCATCTCCCGGTGACGAATAGCACCATCTTTGCGCCTTCTATGCAGCACGCGCACCCTTCGGCGACCTTGCCGCAGCAGGACGACCCGCATTCCATCTTCTTGAGCATGCGGGCTGATGAGCTGATACGGTTAAAAACAATGTCCGGCATCTCGGGGGCGATGAAGAAGAGCAGCAGGATCATCTTAGCGCTGGACGAGACAGACGGCAAGAAGGCCATGGAAGTGGCCGAGTCGGTCAGCGGGATCGTCGATGCGATCAAGATCAACTGGCCCCTGGTCCTCTCCGAAGGGCCCGGAATGATCACCGAGCTGGCGCGTCATTCCGAAGTGATCTGCGACTTCAAGGTGGCCGACATCCCCAACACGGCGAGGCTGATCGTGGAGAACGCGATCTCCCGCGGAGCGTCAGGGGTCATCGTGCATGCGTTCCCCGGAGACGATTCCCTCAGAGCCGCCGTCGAGGCCGCCGGAGGCGCGGACATCTACGCGGTCACGGAGATGAGCCATCCCGGAGGAAGGCTGTTCACCGCCCCGCACGCGGAGGAGATGGCCCGCATGGGCGTCGAGTGCGGGGTCACGGGATTCATCGCTCCCGCCACCCGGCCGGAGAGGATCGCCGCCATCCGGAAGATCGCCGGCGAGAAGCTGATCCTGTCGCCGGGAGTCGGAGCGCAGGGCGGAAAGGCCTCCGATGCCATCAGGGCCGGGGCAGACTATGCCATAGTGGGCCGCGCCATATACGGCGCCAAGGACCCCGGGGCCGCGGCGGAATCCTTCGCGGACGACGCGCGCCGCGTCCGCCGAGCGTCCTGCCGAACGCTTTCCTATCTGTACGCGCGCGTATGCGCGCATCCCTTTTATCCAATCCTTAGTCCTGTTTTTATATGACCTCGCCAATCCCCCGCCATTCTAAAGACGGAGACTTTTAGAATGCGCAAATTTGGAAAAGAGTCAGCCGCTCCCGGGCAGACGGGAGCCGACCGCGAAAATAGCGGCAAAGGGTGGTTGAAGGACCACTGGTGTGTGCTCGTCCTGTGCGTTTCGCTGATCGCGGCCTTCGCGCTGCGCACGGTGTTCGCATACGGGATCTCCGCTGACGGGGACTTCGCCCTGTCCGGAGGATCGAGTGCACAGTATCATCTGCATGTAATCGAAAGCATCATGAACGGCAGCTACTCCCTGACGGACTCTGCCGTCAACTACCCCAACGGCGGACTCGCGCTGTATCCGCCCCTGATGGACTTCATATGCGCCGGCATCGGCACGGTCCTGTCCGCGTTCGGACTCTCCACCGCCGAGGCCGCCTCCGCATCCGTTGCAGTCTTCAATCCGATAATCGGAGCCCTCGCGTGCATCCCCGTCTACCTTCTGGGCAAGGAGATGTTCGACAAGAAGGTCGGAGCCATCGCGGCTCTCGTGTTCGCCTTCCTGGCGCTCCCTATCAGCACGACCGTCTTCTCCAGCGGTACCGAGTACGGCCTGGCGGCATTCCTGCTCGCCTTCATGTCCCTCTTCGTCGTGAAGATGGTCAAGGCCGCCGATGCCGCCGAGCCTTCCAGGAAGAGCATCCTGGTCAACGCGGCTGTCGCAGGCATCTTCCTGCTCCTGTCCGCCCTCACGTGGAACGGATTCCGCTTCGTCGTCGTGCTCCTGGTCGTCGCGATGGTCATCCAGATCGTCGTCGACCGCTTCAGGGGAAGGGACTTCACAGATGTCCTCCTCGGATACGCAACCACCATCGCCATCGGCGCCATCGTCTCTGCGGCGTACTACATCCCCGCAGGGCTCTGGGATGCGGTCTTCTCCGGACCCTTCCTCATAGCAGTGGTCGCCCTTGTCTTCTCATTCGCCTTCCTGGCGCTCCGTGCCAAGCCGTGGATCGTGACGATCCCCGCCCTGGTCGTCGTCTTCGTCGCCGTATGCGCGGTCATGGCCTTCGCGGCCCCCGGCATGCTGGACGACTTCATCATCGGCAACAGCATCTACTCCAGCTCCATCATGGAGAGCCTGGCCAGCAGCCACGTGTCCATGTCCAACGTGTCCTCGTACTACGGTTGGCTCACCATGTGGCTCCCGATATGCTTCGCCTTCTACAGCACATACGTCTACCTGAGGAAGGACCGCTCCGCCACCCAGCTGTTCACCGTGGTCTGGATGTTCGCGATGTTCTTCGCGGCCTGGACCACCAGCGCCAACGCCGCTGTCGTCGGGTCCGTCTTCGCGATCGGCTCCGCAGTCGTCCTCGTCCGCGTCATCCAGGCGGCGGATCTCAGGGCATGGTGGACATCCATGAAGAACGCCGGGTTCCCCGGGCTCTTCAAGAAGATGATCAAGCCCCTGCCCTTCGTGTCCGTCCTCGCCACCGCGCTCCTCATCATCGTCCCGAACGTCTCGTTCGCCGTCGATGCGGGGATCCCCAGCAACTCGGATGCCGACTACTACTTCACCGGCAACACCAGCTTCACCATCAAGACCGGGGACGCATACACCGCCGAGAAGGTCTGGGACCACTACGCGGACGTCGACAAGACCGGCGCCCTCGCCGCTTGGATCGACTACTCCTACGACGCGGTCAACCACGGCGGCTTCGACAGCGTCACGGACACCATCGGCGGAGGCTCCACCGCAGTCGCCCAGATGCTCCTCGCGAAGGGAGCGGCCGGAACGACGGCGGCCTCCATGATGCGCATAATCCTGGCCCATGACGTGAAGGACTTCTCTTCCGCTTTCGGTTCCCACTCGGATGTCTACAGCAAGATCTCCTCTTACGTCCAGGATCCCTCGTCCGCGGCCAAGGCCATCGACGCCGACCCCGTCACGTTCGGGAAGATCAGGGCGGACATCACCGACGAGAACGCGGTCTACCTCGCTTCCGTCGAGGCGATGACATCCTCCATGTCCGTTTCCGACATCATGAACGTCTACGACGCTGTCTGCAAGACCGCCGGAGACAAGATCTCGTACTATCTGGTCGATTCTTCGCTCCTGCCCCTCCAATACAACGACGGGGACTACTTCTCCACCCTGGCGTACTTCGCGGACTACTCCACCGACAAGTACGGTGCCGCGAGCCAGTTCTACTCGTACAACACCTACTACGGGTACACCACCTACACCGATGCCATCTACGAGACGTTCCTGTGGAAGGCCATGATCGGCCCCTCCGCCGCCGAGGCGGGCTACTCCAGCTCCTACAGCTACCTGGTGGCCCTCGCTTCCAGCGACGGGTCCAAGAGCTCTGCGATGGCCATCCCCGGATACGGGCTCGCGGGATACGCCGTCGGGCTCTGGCAGGTCAAGTACAACGCCGATTCCACGGCCGCCGCCTCCAGCGACGGATGGGCCTACATGGACGGGTACGAGGCCATCGCCAAGCAGAAGGCCGACGGCGGAGTCATCAACTACCTGTCCTCCATCGTCATGCTCGAGTACGTCGGGGCCTCCCAGCCCGCCGGAACCGCGAGCGGAACGGTCACGGCGGACTCCAAGAACGTCGACGGGGCCACGGTCTCCGTATACAGCTACAACGAGACCTACGGCAAGTACGTCCTGTACTCCCAGGCCAAGACGATAAACGGCGCGTACACAGCGTTCGTCCCCTCCGGAGACTACACGCTCACCGTCAGCGTCGGCGGAGTGGACCTCCAGAGCTACAAGTCCGGGTCAGTCCCCCAGCAGATAGAGGTCGAGACCACCGACATAAGCGGATCCGTCAAGGTCGAGGGCGACATCTACTCCGCGGAGAAGATGAGGCTCGACCTCGTCGGCAGCGCATCCGTCGGCGGGGGCTCCAAGACGATCAGCATCGAGATCTCGAACGGGCTCATCTCCAAGTCCTCCGTCCTCCCCGGGAAGTACTCGTACACCCTCTACGGCGAGACCGGAACGTCCCTCGGGACAGGCACGGTCACGTTCGCTTCCGGCAGCACCGACGGGTTCGCCATCGTGCCCACGACCAAGACCATCACGGTCACGGTCAACGACAAGTTCGGCAACTCCGTGGACGACAGCGAAGCCCTCGTCATCGCCACCAACACGGTCACCGGGGCCCAGTTCTCCGCCAACATCAACGATGAGGGCAAGGCCGTCATCACGGCTGTCCCCGGGAAGTACAACATCTCCATGGGACAGGGGATGGTGTCCCTCTACTCCAGCACCTCCGACATCTCGTCGGGCAACAGGACCGCGACGGTCACCGCCTACGACGCCCAGACGGTCACTGTCTCGGGCGCGTCCGCAGGAGTGCTCTCCGTCTACGCCGGCGAGTTCAGCACCACGGCGTACCAGAGCGGCGGAACGATGATGTTCGATGTCCCCGTCGGCCTCGCCACGGGATCTGTCCAGTACACCATCTGCGGCATTTACGAGGGGAAGGTCTACCACGGGGTCTACACCGGCGGCACGTCCGCATCCGTTTCGAGCGGATCCTACGTCACAGTATCTGGAACCCTGAAGAACGGCGACTCATCGAGCTCCGGAACGGTCAGGTTCATCAGCTCCGCCAGCGAGGTGTTCATCGTGTCCACGGATTCCGACGGGAAATACTCCGTCGCCCTCCCCGACGGGACATACACGATCTACGCCGACAACGGGAGCAAGAAGGTCTGCTTCGAGTCCGGATACACCGCATCCGCCGAGACGAAGGACCTGAGCCTGGTCGACGGCAGGAAGATCACGTACACCCTGAGGTACGCCACCGGAACCAGCTCCACCAACGCGTACCTGCCCTTCGTGAAGTCGATCATGAAGTTCACCTACAACGACCACGACTACACGCTGTACGGCATGAGCAACACCAGCGGAGCATCCGTGTTCTACATTCCCGACGATGTGGAGTCCACCGTGGCCTACAACAACGAGGATGGGACGATGGACAACGAGTGCTTCCACTGCACCGAGATCAAGAAGACCGTCTCCGCAGGGACCGCCAACAACAGCAGCACCACGACCATCGAGGTCTACGACAGCTCCAAGACCGATCAGAAGAACTACGTCAAGGAGACCAGCGTCAAGATCCCCTACGACATGGAAGCGAAGTTCTACCCGGACGACGGCGATGCGAAGACCAAGTACTCCGCAGGGACCGCCCAGTCCCTCCGTCCCGGACAGTACACCGTCACGATCGACGGGTCCACCGGGCACTACTTCAGCGGGACCGCCTATGTCTATCCCGGCCAGACCGAATTCACCGGCCTCGGCTCGGACGACGTCCAGGATGTGGCCGCCGTGACCATCACGAAGGCCGACACCGACAAGGTCACCATCAAGACCGAGGACGGGAGCTACCATGCCTTCGCCGGCGGGTACTACTTCAAGGTCGGATACAAGTACTATCTGACTTCCACCAACACCGTCAACGGGAAGCAGGCCATCGCCTACGGCTACCTCGACCTGACCGATGCCTCTGCAGGATCTGCCGAGACGGTCAACGTCACGGCATCCCAGGAGAGGATCGAGGTCACAGGGAACGTGGGCGTCGAGGCCGACGGAACCATAACGGTGTCCTACACCGCCAACGGAAGGGAGGTCAAGCACGACTTCGATGTGTCCAAAGGCGGATACACCCTGGAGCTCCCCTCCGGGACGGGATCCGTGGCCATAACAGCGGATGTCAAGAAGACCGTCGACGAGAAGGACTACAAGTACAGCGCGTCCTCCACCATAAGCGACCTGAGGGACGGAGTCGTCCGCAACATCTCTGTCGTATCGGCCGAGGCCGATGACGACGATGAGGACGAGGACGTCTTCGAAGCCTCCATCGCGAGCGCGGCGTTCTCCAACGGCACGGGATCCTTCACGGTGTCCGTGGAGAACCTCACGGCAGGCCAGATGACCTATGTGTTCGCCGCAGGGTCTGCGCTGAGTTTCGCCAAGGACTACAGCCTCGTGGTGCCCGCCAAATCCGCCGGAACGGTGGCCATCGATGCGATCTACGACCAGTACCGCTATGCGCCCGGCTCCGACGGGTTCTCCGTCACGGTCTCGGACATCAACGCGAAGCAGACCGAGGAGGTCGCCATAGTCACAGGCGACGACAGGACAGGGGCCAGCAGCATCAGCTTCTACAAGATGGGGCAGGACGGAAGCCAGTTCAACGACAAAGTCTCCGCCTACCAGTACCTGTACGCCATAACCTTCGACAACAAGAACACGTACTCGCACGACGTGTCGATCGGCGTGTCCGGCATCGATTCGTCCTGGGCAGTGACAATCGTGGACGAGAAGGGGACCAGCGTGCTCCATGCCGGCGAGGCCTTCAAGGTCTACGGCCTGCAGACGACCGTCCTCTATGTCAAGGTCATGCTCCTGAACGCCGACAAGGGCGCTTCCGCGTCTGTGCCGTCCATTACGGCGAGCGTCAGCATCGACGGCTCGTCCAGCTCGATGACCATCGAGCCTCAGACAGCCAAGGTCTCCACGGGAGACATGAGCGCATCCGGAACCGACATCTACAACACGAGGTCCGGAATGCCCAGCGGGGTCTGGTTCCTCGCGGCGGTCATCATCCTGTTGATCGTCGCGGTCGCCTGGCTCGCAAGCAAGAGGGGGGTGTTCTCACGCAGAAGCTGAAAGCAGGGATGATGGCCTTCGCCATTCTGGCGATGGCTGCCGTATGCCTCGTCGGGGCAGACTCCGACGCGGACTACAGCGATATAACCGGAGAGAAGAGCGTCATCGGGACCAGCGATGAGGCCGAGTACAAGATAGTCTACTCGAACAGCGATTTCGACACCAAGAAGGACATGAGCATGGAGATCAGCTACACTGCGAGCCTGAAGGATTCCTCCGGGACCACCGTCAGCAGCGGAGTCAGCCCCAGCTCCGGGAGCCTCGACAACGGAGTCGCCGCGACCCTGACCATCACGGCGCCCAAGACCGCAGGGACCTGCACTCTCGAAGTGAAGTACACGGCGAAGGTCACGTACACCGCGGTTCCGGACGACGGGGACGAGGAGACCAAGACCGAGGAGATAACCAAGACAGACACCTATCAGATCAAGGTGGTCGACCCCATCACCCTCTCCGTGAAGCTGGAGAACAAGAGCAGCGTGCCCTTCTCCGGATACGGAGTCTACTTCGTCATCGACGGAGAGAGGGTCGACGACAGCTACACCACCGTGGACCTCGACAAGGACGGGTCCACCACCGTGACCTACAAGTGGATCACCGATTCCGGCAACGGCAAGCACTCCTTCTGCCTGGAGGCCGCCGACGGCGGGAACATGGTGAAGATCGACGGGCTCGGAAATGTCCACGACTTCTACATCGGAGACAACAGCTACACCTGGCTGGTCGTCCTGATGGTCGTCGTGGTCATCCTGCTCCTGCTGATCATGGTCTGGGTCTACCGCAAGCCCGTAAAGAACTACGGGAAGCCCAAGGCCAGGCGCTGAAACCTATTCGGGAGGGGGCCTCCCCTCCCCTTTTCAACTTCTGCCCCTCGGTCCCGCAGGGCTCGTTTTGAGCTTTCAGAACGACCTGTAGAAAGAGGACACAAGATCCGCGGAGAAGCGCCCGTCGCGGGACTTCTCTCTCAGGACCGGATCGGAATGGGCCTCGAAGGCCATTCCCGGATATTGGATGTCCGTCAGCGTGAGGGCATCTGCCCTTGCGACGCCGAAATTGATGTCCGCGCCGTCCAGGGCCGATTCCACGTCCGCGATGCTCCTGCGCCCGGATGCGACGGCCTCGACAGCCGCCGCGGTCCTGCGGACCATGTTCCAAAGGAAGTACCTGGCGCGGTACGTCAGGACGATCGCGCCGCCGGACTCCGACACGTCCAGAGAGTCTATCGCGAGCACAGTGGGCTTGCCGTTCGGCCTGCAGAAGCGCCTGAAGTCATGGGTCCCGACGAAGAGCCGGGCGCATTCGCGCGCGAGGCCGATGTCGAGCCCGTCCGCATCGAGGACGTACCTGTATCCGCGGGACGAGGCATGCCTCGGATTGAAATCATCGTTCACGGCGCAGAACCCGTTGTAGAGCACGCCGTCGGAGACGGCATTGAGGGCCCTGAGGAGCTCGTGCGGATCCTCGAAACCGGAACAGACCGCGGCCACGTTGCCGAGGGCGTTCACGCCCTTGTCGGTCCTGCTGGCGATCCTCAATCCGAGGCCGTCGGCAGGGCCGCAGACCATCGAGAGGGCTCTGGCGACCTCCCCCTCGACGGTTCTGGCGCCGGGCTGGGCCTGGGAGCCCGAGAATCCCGCTCCCAGGTATGCGAACCTTATTGCCAGGCGCATCATGCGGAACGGAGTTCCTTCATGTGGTCTACCCTGCGCTGGATCAGCGCGCGGGTGCCGATGTCGTGGCGGACGGCCATCGCATCGCACTTCACGGCCTTCAGGGCGGCCTCGCAGTTGGCCTCGGCCTCTTCCAGGGTATCGGCGATGCCGACGATCCCCAGGGATCTGGATGTCCCGGTGACGAGCTTCCCGTCTTTCATGTCCACATTCGCGTAGTAGACGACGGCCCCCGCTCTGCGGACGGCTTCCTCGTCCACGGAGATCTCGTGCCCTGCCTCGGACTTGGTGCCGTAGCCTCTGGGCACCACGTACTTGCACACGGTGGCCTTCTTGGCGAACTCTGCGTTCCCGCCGAGAGTCCCTGTGGCCATCCTCATGCAGATGTCCCCGAAGCCGCTCTCCAGGATCGACAGCACGTTCATGGCCTCGGGGTCTCCGAACCTGGCGTTGATCTCGATGATCTTCGGCCCGTTGACGGTCAGCATGAACTGGCCGTACATGGTCCCGCGGTACGGGCATCCCTCTTCAGCCATGGCATCGACGATCTGCTGGAGGATGTCAAGGGCATCCTTCCTCTCGGACTCGTTGATGAACGGGAGCAGGTGGTCGGCATCGGTGTACGATCCCATCCCGCCGGTGTTGGGGCCCACGTCGCCCTCGTAGGCGCGCTTGTGGTCCTGCACCAGGGGCAGGGGGACTATGTGCTTCCCGTCGACGAAGACCATCTGGGTGAACTCCTCGCCCACGGCCTTCTCTTCGAGGATGACCCCTGCGCCGCCGATGTTGTTGTCGAAGATCTCGCGGACGTACTCCATGGTGTCCTCGAACGAATGGAGGTGCTCCCCCTGGACCTTGACGCCCTTCCCGCCGGTGAGCCCGACGGGCTTCACGACGATCTCGTGGCCGACGGTCTTCAGGTAGGCTTCGGCATCCTCGGCGTTGTCGAAATGGGCGAACCCCAGGTTCCCGCCGATGCCGTGCTTCCGGACCAGCTCCCTCATGAACGTCTTGGAGGTCTCGATCCTCGCCGCCGCCTTCGTCGGCGCGGCGCACTTGATGCCGATTGCTTCGAGAGCATCCACGATGCCCGCCTCGAGGGGAGCCTCCGGGCCTATGAATGCCAGCTCGACTCCTTTCTCCTTGGCGTATGCGCAGACGCGGCCGATGTCCTTCTCGTCGCAGAGCAGGTGGTCCCTGGACCTCGAGATGATCCCGGGATTGGCGTTCTTCATAACAGAGTATATCTCGGAACCGGAGCGGAACAGCGCTTCCACAGCGGCATGTTCCCTTCCGCCTCCTCCTACGGCGAGGACCTTCATGTTGACACCTTCAGAGCTTCAGGGCCGCGAGGATCTCGTCCAGCCCCTGGTCTTTCTTGACGCTGCACTTGTAGATGTTCTTTATGCCGCCTGTGAGCTTGTTGTAGTCCTTGGCGATGACCTCGGGATCGACGTCCACGGCATCGGCGATGTCCACCTTGTTCAGGACGGCCACGTCGGAGTGGATGAAGATGTCATGGTGCTTCCTGACCATGTCGTCCCCTTCGGTGGTGGAGACGACGACCACCCTGTAGTCGGTTCCCAGGGGGAAGTCCGCGGGGCAGACCAGGTTCCCGACGTTCTCGATGAAGACCACGTCGTAGTCGTCCAGATTGATGGATGCCAGGGTCTTCTTGATCAGGTTGGCGTCCAGATGGCACTCGTGGCCGGTGTTGCAGTTCACTGCGTCCAGGCCGGACTTCTCGAACCTGGTGTAGTCGTCGGCTCCGGTAACGTCGCCCGCGATGGCGCAGACGCGGACGCCCTTCGCCCTGAGCTTCTCGGCGAGCTTGATGATGAGTGCGGTCTTCCCGGCTCCGATGGAGCCCATGAAGTCGACCGACCTGATGCCCTTGCTCTTCATGAGGCGGTAGTTCTCGTGGGCGATCTTGTTGTTCTCTTTGAGGACGTCAATCTCCATTCCGGGCTGGACTATGTGCATGCCCGCTGGAATCCCGTGCATACTAATAATGTTGTCCGTGCTACCCGCCTGTATGAGGCGGGGCGGAAGCATGATATCCTCCTGCCATTGTTAATATGAGCATGAACTGCAAGCTGATGCATCGCGACGAGGAAGTGGCCTCTCTGATTCTCGACGACCATCAGGGAAGCATATTCGATGTCGTATCAGTGCGCAGCACGGAGTTGCTCCCGACGGGAACTGCCCTCAGGGGGGACATCGATGTAAAGCGTCTCAAGGAATGGTGGTCGTCAAGGACTATTCCGACGAGCCGTTCGGGACTGAGATTCCTTCTGGACCGTCTCGATATGGAGATAACCACTGAGCTTGCGGCCAAGTCGATGGGCCTCAGCCTGACAGATCAGTATTGGATGAAGCCTGAGGGCGCTGCCGTATCCTGGGATTCGGTGAACTTCTTCGACAATGAATTCTCGGACGATGTCGGCGATCTGCTGTTCGGACTCGAGATCCGGAGAGGCGAATGGGACCTGGTTTCGCCCGATACCACTTCGGACGGCGTCCTGAAGAAGAGATGGAAGATCCTCGACGGCGGCCGCTGCCTCATCAAGGCGGGCGAGGCGCCGTATATGCAGGAGCCTTTCAACGAAGTCGCCGCGGCGATGATCGCCGATTCGATGGGGATCGGCCATGTGGAGTACTCGCTGATCGAGCACGGGGGCGCGCCCTGCAGCGTCTGCAGGAACATGATCGGCGGGACGGACGAGCTGGTGTCTGCCCATCAGGCAGCACGCTCGGAGATCCAAGAGCCGGGGGTGCCTCTGTACGACCATCTCGTCGCATGCTGCTCGCATCACGGCCTGGACATCGTCAGGGATCTCGACAGGATGATCGTGTTCGACTACCTCATCGGCAACACGGACCGCCATCTCAACAACTTCGGCCTCATACGCGATGCGACGACCCTGGAGTGGAAGCGCTTCGCCCCGCTGTACGACAACGGGACGAGCATGGGGTGCGACTGCTATCCCGACAGGCTGATGTCGGAGGCGGGCCTGGATGCGAAGCCGTTCAGCCCCTACTTCCCGAGGCAGATGGAGCTCGTCCGCGACACAGGGTGGATCGACATGGGCTCCGTTCGCAGGGGGATAGAGAGGGCGTCGGAGGTGTTCGATGCCGTCGAGCGGTACCGCGAGGACGGCCGCGCCGATGCCATCCGCGGGTTCCTGATGTCCCGCGCGGACGGCCTCGAGGCATGGATCGAGAGGCGCAGTGGAAACGCTTAACTCTGAATCCGTGTGAATCCACACGTTCCTTAACTCTGAATCCGTGATTATTTATATACTCCAGACGTTCAGGACATCATGGCGATGCAGCTCCGCAGGAAGGCATACGATAAGCTCCTCCGCTGGAAGGAGGAGAGCGCCGGGGCATCGGCGATGCTGATCAACGGCGCGAGGCGCGTGGGCAAGAGCTATCTGGCCGAGGAGTTCGCCAGGAATGAGTACCTCGACCACATCATCATCGACTTCTCCAACACGAGCGACAGCATCAGGGCCGTGTTCGACGGGTACAACGGCAACATCTCCGATTTCCTGAGCGCATTGTCCACGGCGATCGGCAGGACGCTGCCTGTCCGCGAGTCGGTCATAGTTTTCGACGAGGTCCAGCAGTGCCCCCGCGCCAGGCAGATGATCAAGCATCTGGTGAATGACGGCAGGTATGACTACATCGAGGCCGGTTCGCTGATGTCCATAAAGTCGAACATAGCGGACATCGTGATCCCTTCCGAGGAGGAGGACCTGTGCCTCCATCCTCTGGACTTCGAGGAGTTCCTGTGGGCCATGGGCAAGGACGCGACAGTCCCGTACCTGAGGGGATGCCTGGAGCAGCTCCGTCCGGTCGGAGATGCGATGCACAGGACGGTCATGGGGCTGTTCAGGAAGTACATGCTCGTCGGAGGGATGCCGCAGGCTGTCGCAGAGTTCGCGGAGACGGGGAGCTTCGAAAAGGCGGAGGCCGTCAAGCGCAGGATCCTGGCAGTCTATCGCAAGGACATCGCCAGGTTCGCCAAGGGATACGAGATGAGAGTCACAGGGATATTCGACAGGATCCCGTCGGAGCTGAACCGCAAAGAGAAGAAGTTCCGCATAACCAGCATCGGCAAGAACGCCCGCAACAGGGACTTCGAGGACGCGTTCATGTGGCTGGACGACGCGATGATCGCGAACCCGTGCGTGAACGCCACCGATCCCCGCGCGGGGCTGTCCATGAGCCTGGACCTGGCCAGGCAGAAGCTGTACATGGCCGACACGGGGCTGCTGGTGACCCAGTGCCTCGAGGACGACGAGATGACGGGGGAAGAGATCTACAAGTCCCTGCTCCTCGGAAAGCTGGGGGTAAACGAGGGGATGTTCGCCGAGAACGCGGTGGCCCAATGCTTCGTGGCCAACGGCCGCAAGCTGTTCTTCTACTCCCGCAGCCCCACGGCCGGCCAGGAGGGCGGTTCTGGGGAGGAAGCATGGGAATCGTCGATCGAGATAGACTTCCTCATACGCTCGGGGCGGAAGATCTGCCCTGTGGAGGTGAAGTCCTCCGACCGCCTGAGGCACGATTCCCTGGACAGGTTCAGGGAGAGGTTCGGGAAGGCGCTGGGGCAGCCATACATCCTGTGCGCGAAGGATGTCGGCACGGAAGACGGGATCGTCTATCTTCCGCTGTACATGGCCGCCGTGCTCCGACTCCTCGCGCGTCCTCTAAGAAATCGTCATAAACCATCGCTCCATACGCGATTCCGACAAGCATGAGCTATTCCGAATCGCTTTCAAAGACCCTCGCGGACATTGGAGCCAGCGAAGGTGCAAGGCTTTCCGTCGAGAAGGACGGCAGGTCTTTCGTGGGCACACTCATGCCCCATCACGAGTTCAGCGCGCCGGACGTCCTGATCCTGAAGATGAAATCCGGGTACAACGTGGGCGTGAAGATCACAGGCTCCGCGAAGGTGGCCCTGCTGGAGGCCCCTGCGGAGAGGGTCAGGAAGGAGTCCGGGGTCGAGTCCAAGGAAGGACTCCCCAAGATCGTCCTCATCGGGACCGGCGGAACCATCGCGTCCTATGTGGACTACAGGACCGGAGCGGTCCACCCTGCCCTGTCCACCTCGGACATGGTCAACGCCGTCCCCGAGATCAGGGACCTGGCGAACATCGATGCCCGCGTCCTGTTCTCGATCTTCTCCGAGAACATGGATGTGGAGCACTGGCAGAAGCTGGCCGAGGCCGTCGCAGAGGAGATCAACAACGGCGCCGATGCCATCATCATCCCCCACGGGACCGACACCATGGGATACACCGCCGCCGCGCTGTCCTTCATGCTCGGCGATGTCCCGAAGCCCGTCGTCCTGGTCGGCGCCCAGAGGTCCTCCGACCGTCCGTCCTCCGATGCCAGCAGCAACCTGATGGCATGCGCCAGGTTCTGCACCAAGGCGGACCGCGCAGGAGTGTACGTGGTGATGCACGACACGTCCGGGGACGATTCCTTCGCAGTCCACTTCGGGACCCGCGTGAGGAAGATGCACACTTCCGAGAGGTCTGCGTTCCACAGCATCAACTGCGCTCCCGCCGCCCATCTTGACAAGGACGGGAAGATGGAGGTCGCCATCGACGGGCCCAGGGTCTCCGGCGGGAAGGCCGTCGCCAGGACCGGCATGGAGAGGGCGTGCGTCCTGCTCCAGTACTATCCCGGTATGGATCCTGTCCTGTTCGAGGACATATTCATGAAGTCCAAGGGAGTGGTCATCGCCGGTTCCGGGCTCGGGCACGTGAACGAGAACATGATCCCGCTGCTGAAGAAGGCCTGCGACAGCGGCACCGTCGTGGTCATGACAAGCCAGTGCCTCAACGGCAGGACCAACCTCAACGTGTACAACACCGGGAGGGATATGCTGTCCGCCGGCGCGATCACCGTCCTGGACATGCTTCCGGAGACCGCATATGTGAAGCTCATGTGGGCCCTGGCCAACACGGGGTCCGCGGAAGAGGCGAAGAGGCTGATGCAGACGCCTGTCTGCAACGAGATGTCCGACAGGAGGCTTCCCGATGAGTGAAGATTACGAGATGATGTGCGGCATCGAGATCCACCAGCAGCTGGACACCAAGAAGCTGTTCTGCGACTGCGAGAGCCGCCTGTGCGATGAAGGGGAGGGGGCGGTCTACAGGAGGCTCAGGCCCACCACCTCCGAGATGGGAGAGATCGACCGTGCCGCCCTGGTTCAGTTCCAGAGGCACATGGGGTACAGGTACCAGTGCTGCAAGGGCACCAGCTGCCTTGTGGAGCTGGACGAGGAGCCCCCGCACGGCGTCAACGCCGATGCGCTGGCGATCTCGCTGACCTTCTCCGAGATGCTCCATGCCAACGTGATCGACGAGATCCACTTCATGAGGAAGATCGTCGTGGACGGGTCGAACACCTCCGGGTTCCAGAGGACCGCTCTGGTCGCGACCGACGGGTACGTCGGGGTCGGGGACAGGAAGATCTCCATCCTCTCCGTGTGCCTGGAGGAGGACGCCGCCAGGAAGGTGGAGACCAATGGAGACGAGATCCTCTACAGGCTCGACCGCCTGGGGATACCGCTGATAGAGGTGGCCACCGGTCCCGACATGAGGACTCCGGAAGAGGTCATGGAGGTCGCATACAGGCTCGGAACGCTTCTGAGAGCGACCCGCAGGGTGAAGAGGGGGATCGGGACCATCCGCCAGGACCTGAACATCTCGATCCCGGGCGGGGCCCGCATCGAGCTGAAAGGGGTCGGGGACCTGAAGCTGATCCCGGACTACGTGAGGAACGAGGTCGGCAGGCAGAAGATGCTCATCAGGATCAAAGGCATCCTGAACGGCAGGGGCGCCGTCGCCGCGCCGTTCGATCCCGTGGACGTCACCGAGGTGTTCAAGGACTGCCAGTCCAAGGTCATCAGGGGGGCGCTTGACGACAACGGCAAGGTCATCGCCGTCCGCCTGCCGGGGTTCGCGGGCGTGATGAACGGCGATAATAAGGCTCTGAGGCTCGGCTCCGAGATGGCCCAGAGGGCCAGAACCCGCGGCGTCAAAGGCATATTCCATTCCGACGAGCTCCCGAACTACGGGATCGAGCAGGGGACTGTGGACGCGCTCAAGTCGTTCCTCGGGATGACCGGGGAGCTCGATGCGTTCGTGATCTGCGCCGCCAAAGAGAAGAAGGCCCTGGACGCGCTGGAAGCAGCCGTAGCAAGGGCCAACGAGGCGCTCGAAGGGGTGCCTGAGGAGACCCGCGACCCGCTGCCGGACGGGACCACGAAGTACTCCAGGCCTTTGCCGGGGGCTGCGAGGATGTATCCCGAGACCGATGTGCCTCCCACGGAGATCACCGCGGAGAGGCTGAAGGCTATCAGGGAGAACATGCCCGAGTTCCCGGAGCAGATAGAGAAGCGCCTCACGGAGCAGTACGGCATCAACGCCCAGCAGGCCAGGCAGATCGTCAGGCAGAGCAACGACGAGCTCTTCGAGAGGATCGCCAGGGACCCGGCCATGGCGCCGGTGGCGGCCACGATGTTCCTGAACACCTACGGCGAGCTGGAGCACGACGGCATCGACGTGCATGCGTTCACCGACGATGCCATCGTCGGGGCGTTCGCGATGCTGAAGGAGGGCAGGTTCGCCAAGGAGGCAATGCCCGCCCTGCTGAGGGAGATGGCCGTGGGGACCCCTGCGGAAGAGGCGATCAAGAAGCTGGGGCTTGAAGCGGTGGATGCCGGAGAAGCCGCCGCGATCATCGAGGGCATCGTCAACGAGCGCGCGGACTTCGTGAGGTCCAAAGGCATGGGCGCCATCGGCCCGCTGATGGGCCCCGTCATGGGCGCGCTCCGCGGGAAGATCGACGGGAAGCAGGCCAGCGAGCTGCTGTCCGCCGCGATCAAGAAACTCATCGGGTGAGGCCCCGGGGCGCCCGTGAATGGGCGCCCGAGCCTCGCTCATCTTTTTCTGTATTGCGCTTCCGGAGGCTTACCGCATCTCCGGAGCCACGCCGAACGCGGCGGTCTCAATGCGTCCGCTTCGGCGAAGACGAGAGCGTCGACACGGACGTCGCGGGGAAGCCGTCTTTCCTGGCAGTCGTCACATGCACCGCATATGCTTACCGCAGAGAAGACGGCGTCTACGTGGTCCCGATCGCATGCCTCAGGGACTGAACGGTTGGTCGCATCGTGCGGTATAAGTACTCGTTAACATAGGCAGGTCTATCGGCCGGATGCCGCACGTCCGGAAGAGGGATACCATGAAGGCGTTACTCATCAACGGAAGCCCGCGCGAGCACGGGTGCACATACACCGCACTGAAGGAGCTGGCGGACACCCTGTCCGCCGAGGGGATCGATTCGGAGATCCTCCATGTCGGGAACGACATCTCCGGATGCAAGGCATGCGGATACTGCGCGAAGAACGGGAAGTGCGTGACCGACGACCTCGTCAATACCATCGGCCCCCGCCTCGGCGAGTTCGATGCCATCGTCCTCGGGTCCCCGGTCTACTACGCCGGCCCGTCCGGGCAGATCTGCGCTTTCGCCGACAGGCTGTTCTACACATACGGCAAGAACCTGGGCGGGAAGCTCGGGGCCTCCGTCGTCTCCTGCAGGCGCGGCGGAGCCTCCGCGGCCTTCGACCGCCTGAACAAGTACTTCACCATCGTCGGGATGCCCGTCGTCTCATCCCAGTACTGGAACCAGGTCCACGGCAACAGGCCGGAGGAGGTGCTCAGGGACGAGGAGGGCCTGCAGACAATGCGCACCCTCGCCAGGAACATGGCATGGCTGCTCAAGTGCATCGATGCGGGAAAGAAGTCCGGCATCGGGTTCCCGGCCAGGGAGCCCAAGATCAACACGAACTTCATCAAGCCCGAGTGACGGAAGATGGACGGCAGGCAGAAGATAGGCTTCGCGGGCGCCGTCGGCGCGCTGCTGGCCCTGTACTTCGCTTCGGGGTCTCCGATACCGCTGTACTCCATGTACCAAGAGCAGCTGGGGCTGACCCATTCCCAGCTCTCCATGGCATCCATGTGGTACCTCTTGGGGACGGTAGTCCCCCTTCTGTTCCTGCCGCGCATATCCGACCACCTGGGCCGCCGCCCCGTCGCCATAATGATCCTGATGGTTTCCCTGTGCGGATGCATGACCTTCGCCTGCATCTCCCGTCCGGAGATGCTGATGGCGGGCAGGCTGATCCAGGGGTTCGCCAGCGGGCTCGGGTCCAGCTCCATCGCTGCTTACGTGGTGGACCTGTCGTCTGACCTGCCTAGGTGGGTGGGCCCGACCATCACCAGCAGCGCGCCCACGCTCGGGCTGGCCGCAGGCGCTTTCATCTCCGGAGGGCTGGTGCAGTACGCCGATGCCGATCCCGCATCGTACTTCTATGCGGTGATGGCCGCGATCGCGATCTTCGCGGTGGTGATCGTCTTCGCAAGGGAGACCGTCCCTCGTCGCCCGGGGGTGCTGAGGTCCCTCGTCCCGCGCCTGACCCTTCCGGAGAGCTCCGGCAGGCTGTTCGCGGCATCGGCGATGGTCTTCATCGGGACCTGGTCTCTCGGCGGGTTCTCCCAGTCTTTCAGCTCCGCCATCGCTGCGGAGCATTTCGGACACCAGGACGCTTTCCTGTCCGCGGCGGTGTTCACGGCATTGCTCCTTCCGAACGTCATCGGGAGCTTCTTCGCCAAGAGGTTCGAGGTGAGGTCCGCGCAGAGGATCGGCATGGGGATGTTCGCCGGGTCGGCGATCCTGATGTTCGCTTCCCTGTCATGCGGCATCCTGTCGCTGTTCCTGGCGTTCAGCGTTGTCGCCGGCATAGGGCAGGGGATAGCGTTCACGGGATCCGTCACGGAGCTGCTGTCCAGGGCCGGGCAGGATATGAGGGCAGGGACTTTCTCCACGATCTACCTCACATCATACGGCGGCGCGGCCATACCGAACTTCGTAGTGGGGATGATCCCGGGCGATTATGCCACCACGACGATAATGTCGGGCTACGTGGTGCTGACGGCCGTGATGTTCCTGATCATGCTGGCCCTCTCCGCCAAGCCGTATCCGGCGGTCCAGGCCAGGGAGGTCCTGTCCGAGCGACCTTCAGAACCCTCTTATCTCCAGGACAGACAGCTTCTCGAAGAACAGCTTCAGCTCTCCGACAGCACGGACGCTGTGGCCTTCCAAGGCATCCTCCAGAGCCCTCTGCTCCATCAGAGATGAGACGACGATGACGACCCTCCCTCCGGGAAGGAGGTGATCGGGCGCTCCCGAGAGCAGCTCCGGCAACGGCCCCAGGCCGTCCGGGCCTCCCGACCAGGCCTTGGCGAGAAGCCCTTCCTCGTCTACCGGCAGATAAGGGAGGTTGAACAGAATCGTGTCGAACCTTCCGTCTATTTTCGCGTAGACGTCGGTCTCGCGAATGTCGATGCAGGCCCCGTTGGCCTCTGAATTCTTCTTTGCAAGGGCCACGGCGCGCGGGTTGATGTCTCCTGCGGTCACATCGCACCCGTTCTTGGCGCAATGGATGGACACGACGCCGGATCCGCATCCTATCTCCAGGATCCTCTCTCCCGGGCGCACGTCCAGCGATTCTATCAGGAGGACGCTGTCTTCGGAAGGAGGGTAGACATCGGGGTCGGACCCGATGGCGATGTCGGGGTCGTACTGCATCTTATCGCCTCTCGAACATCGCGGATGATGATGACCTTATCGCACCCATAGGCAGGTTTCGACGGCAGTTCAGCCGTATGTCGAGATTCGGGCACATCAGAGAAATCCGCGTCTGCTGTTGCTCATGTGCGGGCTGGAGTTTAACCGCAGCATCAACGCGGAATGGACATGATCTGCGGTGGATCGGCCACCGGATCCGTCATGAGAATGGGTCGTTCCAGCATTTGGTCACGATAAACGGTCTATTGAGGGTCTGATGTTCATCCGATGGTAATCCATCCAATCACCCGATCGTGTTATATAGCAACCCTTCAATGGAGTGGTCAACCAAGAATGTTACCTCGATAAAAGAGATGACAGCAGTTCGGCGTGCGAAAGCACAACGGAAGCTTGGAGTGTGTTCCTCCCGGAAACGGGACGGTTCGGAGCAATCCGAGTCGGCAGGCACACCTGGCTGCGATCCGAGATCGTGGTCGGCGTACGAATATCAGTATCGGCATGGTGCTGGGCTCCTGTTCAACGCAGGTCGCTATGGCATCGTGTGAGATTCAAGTTGAGTAGCTCAGGTGATTAGCTCAGTAATCAGGTGAGGTGGGCGTTCTCCCGTGAGGCGAGGGCGTCCGAGGGCAAGGTCCCGCTCAGCTGGATACGGCAGCGTCGCAAGGCGGAGTGATCCGAGGCGCGGCGCGTCGGCGGTCGCAGGCGTGTTCGCAGGCCTGCGCGGGCTGCGTCGCATTTCGGTGCGGCGGGCGGCCGGAGACGGCGGCCAAGGCGTCCAGGTGGGTAGCTCAGGTGAGGTGGGCGTTCTCCCGTGAGGCGAGGGCGTCCGAGGGCAAGGTCCCGCTCAGCTGGATACGGCAGCGTCGCAAGGCGGAGTGATCCGAGGCGCGGCGCGTCGGCGGTCGCAGGCGTGTTCGCAGGCCTGCGCGGGCTGCGTCGCATTTCGATGTGAGGTAGTCTGGAGCGCTGGCGGTTGTGCGATGCTGATATGGCTCTGACAAGTTCAGGCAGGCGAGTGAAAGCTCGGCTGTTGCTCGATAACACCTGCCTAGGTGACTAGGCATAAGCCAGGGGCGTTAACGCCCTTGGCAAACCTTCTTCTGACTCTTCTTCGATTATATCACACCTTTGGCGTGCTGTGCTTCCCGGCGCAGTAGTGCTTGAACCCGACCTTCGCCAGCCAGAGCATCAGTAATCCGCCGATGATTTCCGCCACGACGAGGCTCCAATATATGGCATCGAGGGAGATCGAGCTGCCGAAGAACAGCAGCATGACGATCAGGATGTTCCTGGCGAACGACGACAGCATCGAGATCTGCGCCATGCGCAGGGACTGGAGGATCGACGACCCTATGTCTATCATCCCGACAAAAGGGATCAGCAGGGCGTAGATTCTCAGCACATGGGCGAACTCCGGGCGGAGCTCGGCCATGGTGGGCGAGTACGTGAATGGGATTATGGCCCAGTCTGCGAACACGAAGAGCACCGCGGCGATGACGGTCATCCAGAGCATCGCTATCGATATGGAGTAGCGGTACCCCTTCTTGGCCTTCTCCGCATCCTTGGACCCCAGAGCCGCCGAGCATACGGGTATGAGCGCCGAGCCCACGGCCTGGGACACCACCTCTGCCAGCGAAACGAACCTCCAAGGTATGTTGTAGAACATGGCTGCGGACGTGCCTCCGCATGCGATGACGAATATCCTCTGCACCATCGACATCACGCTGATGAGCATGGATTCCGTGGCGCGGGGGATCCCGACGAACAGGATCTCCTTCATGTCCCCGAGGCTCGGGCGCATATCTGACACTTCGAGCTTGAGGAACAGCGTCCCGCGCCTGTACCACCGCAGGCCTATCCCTGCAGAAGCAGCCGACGATATGACGGTGGCCCATCCTGCGCCGGCCAGGCCCATGTCCAGGCCGTAGATGAGCACTGGGTCCAGGACGATGTTCACGGCAGCTCCGGCCAAGAGCATGACCATGGACCTCTTGGCGGCCCCTTCGGCACGGATGACTCCGGATATGGTCCCGTCGAGGATGACCAGGGTTCCTGCCAGAACCTGGGGGTAGATGTACGACTTGCAGAGGCCCATGATGTCCGTCGCGCCCATCATCTCCACCGCCGGGACGACAGCGATGAACAGGAACGGCGTCGTCGCAGCCCCTATGATGACGGACAGCACCAGGGTCTGCGATGCCAGCCTGTTGGCGGATGCGTGGTCGCGCCTTCCGAGGCATCTGGCGATGGCTGTCGCCGCACCGATCCCGATGCCCGTCCCCAGTCCGGACACTATCCAGTAGAACGGAGATATTGTGGAAACGGCGGAAGACGCATCTGACCCCAGCCCTGAGCACCAGGAGGTGTCCGCGAAGAGGTTGATCTGCACCACGAGATATGACACGATGAGAGGGAGGAGCATCGAGCGGATGGCCTGGCCCGGCTCTCCGAGCATGCGCTTCAGGTCCTCGCTCTCCTCCTCCGGCATGCCGAAGCAATGGACCACGGCGATATTTCATTCCTCCGAGCAAGAGCATGCGAAAGGGGGATATCCCATATCGGGATTCGGAGAGCATGATCCAGCTCGATATCCTCTGCGTGGGCGCCCTGGAGCGCGATGCGGACGGGACGATATTGAAAGCAGACTCCACGTCGGTGCTCATCCGCACGGACGAGCATCTGATCGTCGTTGACCCCAGCACGAAGTACATGAAGCCCGCTGTCAAGACGTCTTTCAAGCAGATCGGCGTGTTCCCGCACGATGTCGACATCGTCATCCTGACCCATACGCACAGCGACCACATCGAGAACCTGGACCTGTACAAGAAGGCCAAGGTCTACGTCCACAAAGGCGGGAAGGCCGAGATCCCTGGCGCGATCGTCGTGGAATCGGACGAGCTGGAGATATGCCCCGGTGTCCGCATGGTCCACACCCCCGGCCATTGCACCGAGGAGTCCAGCGTGTTCGTGGAAGCCGACAGGAGGTACGTCATCGCAGGCGATGCCATCCCTCTCGAGGACAATTTCAGGAAGAACGTGCCTCCTGCGCTGAACACCGATGCCCGTCTGGCCAAGGAGAGCATGGATCGCATCAGGAAGTTCGCCGATGTGATCGTCCCCGGACACGGCTTCCCGTTCATGGCGTGACATCGGCAGAAATGTTTAAGCGCGGAGCAGGCTACGAGTCGATACCAAGGTGAGAACATGATCCAGAGGGAGATGCCCGACACCATCGTCTACGAGTGCCCCGACTGCGGGGAGGAGACAGACCATCAGATACTGAAAGGAAGGATGGGAAAGGCCACTTTGGAGGGGACCTTCAGGTGCAATGTCTGCGGAAAAGTATCCAGCGAGACCATCAAGATCCCCGAGCTCATCTCCGTGCCCGTGATCTACAGCGACGGGGACGTTTCCGAGCCCAGGACCGCCACCTTGGAGAGCAACGACATCGTCGCCATCGACGACGAGTTCGAGCTGGACGACGGGATGCTCGTTTGCATAACTCATATCGATGTGGACGAGGGCAAGAAGGTCAAGAAGGCCCTGGCCACCGATGTCAGGAAGCTCTGGGTGAAGAGGTTCGACGTCCTCAGCGTGAAGGTTTCCGTCAACGACAACAGGAAGACCTACCCCCTGAGGATCGAGGCCGAGCCGGACGACGAGTTCGTCGTGGGCACCCAGCTCCAGTTCGAGGACTTCGACTGCCTCATCCATGCGATCAAGACCAAGCACAGCCTGGTCAGGCGCGGCTCTGCCGAGGCCAGGGACATCACCAGGATCTACGGGAAGATCCGCAAGAAGAGGTACGATGTCCTCGCTTTCGACGACGATGAGGAGTTCGACGAGTCGGACTACATCATCGACGATGACGACGATATCGAGTGATCTTGCTCTCTTCCCAACAGCCTCTCGGGGGCGATGCCCCTCGGAGGTCACTGCCCGTCATCCAGTATCGGATCCAGTATGTCCGAGATATTGTCGGATTCTATCGTCAGGTCCGCGGCTTCCGACGTGTACGGGTCCGTCGGGTTGAACGCTATCGACAGCCCCGATGCCTTGAACATCCCTATGTCAGTGAAAGAATTGCCCACAGACACGGTCCTTTCCTTGGCGGTGCCATACTTTTCTATGAACTGCCTCACGTTGATGCCCTTGTCGCGGAGGTCCACGTTCATCTTGCCTTCCCCGGTAAGGCGGCCGTCCTCGTAGGCGCACAGCTCGTCCGCGACATAGCCGTCGAACCCGAACTCTTTCGTCAGCATCTCCGCGGCCAAGTCGATGCCTCCGCTGATGATGACGCATTTGATCCCGTTGTCAGCGAGGCAGGCGACGGTCTCCTGTATCCCTCCTATGAGGGGCATGTCCCTGAACGTGCGGGCGATGTCGTCCAGGCGCGTGTCTGGCTTCTTGCCTGTCCAAAGGGCGATGTCCCTGCGCATGAACTCGGGTTCGTCGATCTCGCCGTTGACGAACGCCCGATATGCAGGCTCGTTGTCCACTTCATAGCACTGATGGACCCAGCACCACGAGCTCCTGACCCTTGTCAGGGTGCCGTCCATATCGAAGCAGACGAGATCGTATTTCCTCATGGCATAGGGCATGCGCCGGTGATAGATAAGGCGGTTGTTCACGGCTTGCGTATGCTGCACGTTCGGAGCGATGCATAAAAACCATGCAGGCTGTTTGAAACGCATGTCTTCCGCAGCCGATGCCCTGACCTTGTCGAGGGCGGCCGTTTCCGTGCCGGTCGCGCTGGCGCTCGCCTCCTTCTTGGAAGGAGGCTCCATCCTGCCGTTCCTGGCCCTGTATGCGTTCGCATGGGCCACGGACGTCATGGACGGGACGGTCGCGCGCGCCAAGGGCGCATGCACAGAGCGTGGGGCCAAGATGGATGTCGCGGCGGATCTGCTGGCATCGGTGTTGTCGTCTGCGGTGCTGGCGATCTACGGGCAGCTCCATCCTGCGTACGTGGCCCTCATGGCCGTCCAGTTCGCCGTGTTCTTCGGCTTCAGCCGCGTGCACATGGAATACGACCGCTGCGGACGCATCGCAGGATGGCTGTTCTGCGCCGTGCCGCTGCTCGCAGCCTTGCTGCAGGGGGGTGCTTGGGACGTGCTGTCCCTTCTCCTCCAGCCTGCCATATGCGCGATGGCCGTGTTCTCGATGGTCAGGAGGATCCGCGCCGCTTCATCCCGAGGACTGCGATGACGAAGAACAGCGCCGTCGCCCCTGCGACCAGCGACATGCCGGATGCCGCATCGAACGAGAACCCTCCGAGGGACATGTCGAACCCCATGTCGTGCCTGAAACCGGCCAGGGCCTCCGGGGAAGCGCCCGCGAACACAGAGTCCAGCGCATCGCCGGCCAGGCTGTCGCGGAACAGCGACGCCATATGGCTGGCGGGGACGATCTCCGAAACGGCCTGCATCCCGGAGGGCATGGTGCCTGCGGGCATGTATATGCCTGCCAGGAACCCGATCAGGACGCTGACGACCGTGAAGAACCCCGAGAACGCGCCGGTGCTTCTGAGGAACGATGCGATCGCATAGATTATGATGGATCCTGACAGGGACGACGGGACCAGCAGCAGGGCGGTCGCCGCAAGGCCGGAAGCGCTCAGCGGGCATCCTGTGGCCGCGAGGTATGCGACGCAGACGGCCATCGCCATGGCGCTCATGGCCAGCCCCGCGATGAACGTGCTGAGGATGTAGCCGCATGCGATCTTCGAAGGCGGCATCGGCGTCACCAAGACATCCTTTATCCTGCCCGTGGATCTGTCCTCGACCATCGTCTGGAGGGAGCCCGCGGATGCCGTCACCGGGATGATGCCGAGTATCCCTGCCATCACCCATGCGTCGATGAGGCCGGACATGCCGTCCATGTCCGGGTAGGACTCGATCAGTATGTTCCTGAGGAACAGCAGGTACAGCATGATGACGATGATCACCGCCATCATCGAGAACACGACCGCGGCGCGGTCCCTGAAGTAGCAGAGAACGTTCCTCTTCGCGAGCGCTATCGCCCCGTTCATTCCCTGCCGCCTCCCGTTATGGCGATGAACGCGTCGTCCAGCGTCCCAGACCTGACTTCGAACGATGCGATGAGCGGGCACAGAGCCTTGATCATCGGAACGGCGTCTGCGGTCGAGCCCAGCCCCACGGTGACTGTCCCGCTGCCGACTGCATATTCTATGCCGAGCGAGCCGAGGACCTCGATCGCGGCATCCATGTCCGTGGGCTCGAATGTCATCCTGTCCCTGCAGTACCGGTCTTTGAGGGCCGAGGGGGCCCCGTGGGCCGCGATGGACCCGCGGTCTATGACCACGATGTCGTCCGCTCCGGATGCCTCCTCCATGTAGTGGGTGGTCAGGAGCACGGTCATCCCGCGCTCGCGGTTGAGCCCCTTCACGGTCTCCCAGATCCTGGAGCGGGTCTGTGGGTCCAGGCCGGACGTGGGCTCGTCCAGCAGGAGCAGCCTCGGGCCGTGGACCAGCGCCCTGGCGATGTCCGCCCTGCGCCTCTGCCCTCCCGAAAGCTTCCCGTACATCCTGTCCGCGAACTCCGCCGCATCGGCGGTGGACAATGCGGAAGAGACCGATTCCTCCAGAGCATCCCCGGACAGGCCGTACATGGCGCCGCGGATGCGGACGTTCTCCCTCACGGTGAGCCTGGCATCCATCATGGGGTCCTGGAAGACGACTCCCATGTCCGATCTCGCGGCCGGGTCGGAGGCGTCCTTCCCGAAGACGGACACCTCTCCGGAATCGGCCCTGAGGAGGGAGCATATTATCGATATCGTCGTGGACTTGCCGGCGCCGTTGGGGCCCAGGAAGGCGAAGAACGCGCCCTCGGGGACGGAGAACGAGATGCCTTTCACGGCTTCGATGTCGCCGAAGCTCTTGCGGAGGCCCTTGACGGATATCGCATCCATGCGGGCGCATCCCAGTTCCGCGATATAACCCGGCGTGTCGCTGGTTATTAAATCAGGCTTCCATACACGGGGCATGATCACGATCATCGGCACAGGCCACGTCTTCAACCTGGCGGAGCCCGTGTCGTTCATCGTGAAGAACACCTGGCCCGATGCAGTCCTGATCGAGCTGGACGTGGCCCGCTACCGGTACCTCATGAGCCGTCAGGACGGCCCTGCGGAGGAGGATGCCGCTGCCGGGGCCTCGGCGATCTACAAGCAGACCGCCAGGTACCAGCAGAAGATGTCGGAGGAGAACGGGGCCCAGGTCGGAGGCGAGTTCCTGGCGGCCGTGAACGCCGGGCGCCTCGCCGGGGCCGAGATCGTCCCGATAGACACCAACGCCATGGAGGTCCTCGACCGGATGTGGGACGAGATGTCATTCAAGGAGAGGCTCCGCTACAGGATGTCCGGCATATCGGACCGCATCGGCGGCATGAGGAAGGTGGAGGATGTCCAGGCGCGGTTCGCGCAGGACGAGGAGCGCTACATCGAGGGTATGCGGAGGAAGTACCCCACCCTGGTGAGGAAGCTCATCGACGAGCGCAACGAGCACATGGCCGAGCAGATCAACAAGGCGTCCGAGACGCACTCCAACATGGTCGTGGTGGTGGGGGATGCGCACGTCGAGGGGATCTGCAGGCTGCTCAGGGACCAGGAGATCAGGAAGATACGCTTGGCGGACCTGAGGGACAAGGAGAGGATGGACAAGGTCAGGTCCATGGTCTGGAAGGGAGAGGAATGAAGGTAATACTGCTCGCATCGACTCAGAACGCAGACGCCATATGCGCGGCGGCGGGGAACTCCTGCTACTCGCCGCGCCCGTCCTACGAGATAGCGGAGGACGTGGACTCGGAGAAGATACTGTCGAGGATCGTCGGCATGGGCCACCATTCCGTGCTGGAGCATGCCGTGTTCACGTTCTCGGTGGAAGGCGTGTCCCGCGCGCTCACGCATCAGCTCGTCAGGCACAGGGTCGCGTCCTACTCGCAGCAGAGCCAAAGGTACGTGTCCATGAAGGAGCCGTCCTTCGTCACACCTCATACCGTGGAGGGCGACCCGGAGGCCCTGAAGGTCTTCGGCGAGGCCATGGATGAGATCTGGAAGGCCTACGCCAAGCTCGAGTCCATGGGCATCCCCGCAGAGGATGCGAGGTATCTCCTGCCCAACGGATGCACCACGAACATCACGATAACGATGAACGCCCGCGAGCTCCTGCACTTCTTCTCGCTGAGGTGCTGCAACCGCGCCCAGTGGGAGATCCGCGAGATGGCCGACGAGATGCTCAGGCTGTGCCGGGAAGTCTCGCCGGCGATATTCAGGGATGCCGGCCCGCCGTGCGCGAGGGGCCCGTGCCCGGAGGGGAAGCTGACCTGCGGCCGTCCCCGCAGATGATTGCATCCTGCACGAAGCATCGTTCCATTCTTGCTTATATACATTGAGCGATGGGTTTCCATGAGTTCATTCAACGACCTCTGCAAGCTCATGGAATCCCTTGACCCTGCCACATACAGCAAGGTCATGGTCGAGAAGACCGCCGATGTCCTCGTCGGGCTCAAGGGAGTGACCTGCGACGGGCTCGATGCCCTGGCAATCTACACGGATTTCATCCTCTGCGCCGTGGCGGCGGACGGGAAGCTGTCCGAGGAGGAGTTCCTGCTGATCAAGCCCGTGATGGACCTGGTAGCGGATGCCGACGTCTCCTACGACCAGGCTAAGGCGATCTTCAAGGCCGCGGGCCTGGACAACCCCAAGGACTACAAGGCGGCCATGGACAAGACCGTGGACCTCCTCGGACTGGTGTCCCCCCAGCTGAAGGACGACATCATCCTGGTCTGCATGCTCATCTGCGCCGTGGACGGGAAGATCTCCTTCAAGGAGAAGCGCTGGATAAAGAAGCTCATCGCCTGAGCTCTTCAAACCGCGGGCTGCGCCGGACAATGGGCTACGGCGCGGCTCATCCTTCCCTGCGGCTCCGTTTCCGATGCCGGGCGACTGTGGCTGTTAACCAATCTTTAAATATAAAATCCCCTTAATCGGGTTCACTCGGTGAATGATATGGGAAGAATAAGACCCACCTACATCAAGAGAGTGTCCGTCGACCTCGTCAACAAGTACCCTCAGGCCTTCAGCAAGGACTTCGAGGCTAACAAGGAAATGGTCAGCACGCTCACTGATGTCTCATCGGTGACTATGAGGAACAGGATCGCAGGATACATCACCCGCTACCTGTCTCACCCTGAGGCATAAACGCCTTAAACCCAACAATTTCCGCAGCTTTTGCCCGCGTGGGGTAGCTTGGATATCCTGTGAGATTGCGGATCTCTTGACCCGGGTTCGAATCCCGGCGCGGGCACCATACCTTATGGTCGTTTGGTGTCTATCGTCCGTCATCGGACAGTCATGTTCCGGTCCAGACGTCGTGCCCGTACTCTCATCTTACAGAGAATGAGGACGGGGCCGGAGCCCCTGGGAAGTTTCAGCAGTTCTTCTTGGCGATGTCCGCGATCCCGCCGATGACCATGAGAAGAGCTCCGGCGATGCCGATGTAGGCTCCGTAGGATGCGCCGATGACGGTCTTGAATACATCGTAGAATCCGGACGTGTCGGACAGGTCTCTGATGTAGAGCACCATGAGGACTATCGAAACGACTGCGAGGATCAGGGCGACGATGCCGAGGCCTTTGCTGGCTGCCTCGCTCTTCACGAACATGGGGATGACGGTGGCGACGATGCCGATGATCCCGCTGATCAGCACGACGATGGGCGCGTAGCTGTAGTTGCTGATGCCCAGGTCGCTGATCTTGATATCATGGATCAAGACGCCCTTGTAGACGGTGGCATCCGAGTAGAGATCCCATCCGTTGAAGGCGAACTTGCTCGATTCTGAGCCGAGGATGAGTTCGATGGACCCCCACTCCAGGAACACGCACACGACCATCAGGATGGCCCCGATGATGCCGAATGCTCCGATTATCTTTGTCTTTGCGATTGACATGTAGAATGCATCTCCCGCATTTCTG
>CAVHMZ010000040.1:0-3877 GCA_963637225.1 Segatella hominis | reverse complement strand
TAGATCCCCTCGGTGAGCGCCGCGTCCTTGACCGCGCTCTCCAGAGCGGTCATGTGCGTGTACTGTCCGGATGCATCCGTGACGGAATAGTACGCTCCGGCGAAACCGTACTTGTCGAACAGCTTCGCGGCGTCGGTGCCTTCCTCCGTGAGGAACTCTCCGGAGATCTTCATGGTGCTCTTGGACTTGTCGAACCCGTCTATCCCGAACTCGGAGATCATGGCTCCCGCAACGGTGACGACTACCTTGTCCCCGGCGATCCTGATGGTCTTCCCGGAAGACACGTTCAGCGTGACCCCTTCCTTAACGGTGATGCTGGAGTCCAGCGTCACCGCATCGGCCCTGGTGACTTTGACGGTCTCTCCGGGCCGTGCGTCCGCCAGAGCGGTGTAGATGTTGGTATATCTCGCAGATGCCCCGTCGGAGGCCTCTACATCGGAACGGATGTTCGCGTCCCTGCAGCCCTTCAGGTTCTCGACCGCGAGGGATCCGAAGACGTTCACCTCTCCGGATCCGGTCAGCTTCGCCCCGTCCTTGATCGTGAGGACTATGTCCCTGGCGGTCTCGCTGCCGACGGCCAGCTTGTTCTCGCCGTCGATCTTCAGCGTCATGCCCGAAGGCACCTCTGCGGACTCGTCCACCGTGACCTTGCCAAGAATCTTGATGACCGAAACACCTGAAGCAATGGCCCTGGCGACAGAGGTGTACTTGCACGGATAGCTTTCCTTGGAGCCGTCGGATCTGTAGTAGGCCGAGTTGACCGTCAGTGTCCCGGGAGAGGTTGCTCCGATCTCTCCGCCGGCCTGCAAGAGCCCGGAGACATCGATGAACGAGGCTGCGCTGGCAGAAGTGGTAGTGACCGCTCCGCCGAGGGCGGTCAGCTCTCCGGACACAGAGATGCAGGCCGCATCCAGCAGCATCCTGGCATTCTCGCCCAATGTGAGCGAGTCCTTCACATCCAGGCCTGTCCCGGAAATGACGAGGTTCGCCGCGATGCCCTCCGCGGCTTCGGCCGAGACTGTGCCGCTGACATCGATCGTCCTGGAATCCCCTGAGCCGGACGACGTCGCCTTCAGGCCGGTGATGGCCGCCTCTGCGGGCGCGAGCTTCGCATCGGCCGCGCTCAGCTGCACGGCGCTCTTCGCCGATCCCGCATCAGACCGGTAGTCGTTGATCTCCAGGGTCTTGTTCTTCCCCACGGTGACATCCTCTATGCTGACAGCCGCGCCGTCCGCAGTCAGACGGATGGCCGACGAGCCGAACAGCTTCGCCTCGCGGAGAGACACGGACCCTGCGTTGTCCATGCCCGTGACGCACACGTCCCCGGACAGGCAGACGGTTCCTCCGGCCTCGACGGTCATCTTCGTGGAATTGAACCTCCCCTCGGAATCCAGGGATGCCCCCTTCTTCACGACGAAGCTGTAGGAGCGGATGTCGAGCCCTCCCTCGGAGCATATCTTCCCGGAGACGTCCGCGCCCTTGGCTCCGCTGACATAGATATAGGAGCCTTCCTCGATGGTGAGCGTCCCGCAGACCTTCAGATCCGCCATCGTCCCGGAGACCGTGATGTTCGCGCCGCCGCTGACGACCAGCTCGGTCCCTTCGGGGATCACCAGCCCTCCGTAGACATCGAGATATGATCCCTCCCCGGTCATCTCGTAACGGTCCCTCACGATCAGGATCTGCGTCTGGTCCACGGTCCTCCTCGGAGACCCGGTCCCGGAAAGGTACTCCTCTTTCTGGGCCCCGGAGATGTCCACTATGGAATTGTCCTGCTGGTAGATGATCACCTTCGCCGTGATCTGCGAGCCTGCGTAAGCCCTCAGCACGGCGATTTTGCCCGAAGACCCTTCCACGTACAGGGTGATGGGATATTCCACCTCGCCCTCGCTGGTGAGCTTTCCGTGCAGGTACAGCCCTCCGGATATTGTGGCCGCCCTGTCCAGGCTCAGCGTCGCGCCGTCGGACACGGTGATGTCCTGCCCGTAAGAGGTCGTGGCCCCGAACGTCCTGGCCTGGAGGATGAACTCCCCCGACAGCAGGCTGATGCCGACCGCCCTTCCGGAAGTGAAGGACAGGACGCCTCCGCCGCCTACGCAGGCGGTCCCCTGGACGCTGACCGTCCGCTTGCCATCGCTGCCGATTGTGAACGACGACGCCTTCGCATAGTTGAACTGGACCCCGTTCTCGCCGGTGAGCTTCTGGCCGCTGCCGGCTTCCCCGTACACCGCGGAGACCTTCGATGCGTCGGCCCCTCCGGAGCCTCCGGCCGATGCGAAGACCGCTCCGTCGGCGTAGAACCCGTTGAGGGCCTTCGCGAGCTTGGCGGCATCCGCCGAAGATACGATGCAGCTGCCCGATCCGAGAACGATCTTCCCGGACGTTGCGGGCTCTTTGTTGTAGGCCACCGCGTCCCCGCCGGAGACGGTGAACCCGCCGGCCGAGGCGCTTGCGAAGGCGGTTGTGACGCTCACCGTGACAGGCGTCGTGGTCTTGATTCCCGATACGGCGACCGTCTGGACGACATGCGTCGCCGCCGAGGAGCCGCTTCCTGTGGTGTACGCTCCGTTCACGGCGGCAGAGCCGTCTATGAACCTGACGTAGCTGCCCTCGTCCTTCAGATCGACGCTCCCGATGTCCTTGCCTTCCGGATAGCAGGTGTAGCTCCCGTCCCTGAAGGCCTCGACCCCGAATCCGGATGCCTGGGCCTTGTTCGATATGAGGCACGTCCCTGCAACGTCCGCCTTGTAGGACCCGCCGTCGGAGCCTGCGAGCGCCAGGCCGTCGATGTACGTGACGGTGGTCTTGGAACCGCTCCCGCTGGCTCCGGTCGCCAGGTGCACGATGACATTGGCCGCGCCCGAGCCTGCTGTCTTCAGAGAGGCCCCGTCGGCCACATAGACGTTGACTGTGCCGGACGATGTGCATGCCAGGGCCAGGTCTTTGACGATATAGAACGACCCTGTGTCGGAGCCTTCGACCGTCATGGCATCTGCCGTGACCGTCGTGACATCCTTTGCTTCGGCGGCATCGATGCCGCCTCCGCCCATCATCGCGGCCGCGAGAATGCATGCTGCTGCGAGCACTGCCGCCGCGAAGAGGCGATCGGCCCCTCCGCTTTTCCTGTTCCCATCCATGATCTTCATTGCTTCGCACGCTCCTGAGAAACGCACAGTTTCTTGACATTGCTTGACAGCCTTTCAGGCATATTTCACGATTCAGACATTATGTTCACCATCTGTTGAGAGAAGAACGTCCGGGGCTCTTCGGACACGGACTCTGACTCCGCATCCGGTGCCGGCTCCATGGAGCGGCCTCTGAAAATCGGGCGCGGATGGGCGCAACTGACGGCTGGACGGAAAGGCCGGCACCTCCCTCATTTCTCCGGGTGCCGATAAGATGGCCTGATCAGACATTGCGGAGGCCGGAACGGATCCTCATCGACTTGACGACGCCGGACCGGTCTGGAAAGAAAGAATCGTGCCCTATCCCCCGTCCCTCGAGGTTATCCTTCAGCTTCAATGCCTCCCCGCGCGGTATGTCTATCTTCTTCAGCACAGGATCGCCGTCATGCTTCAACAGATGCTGGAACAGAGGACGCTCCGCAGATATCGCCCTGATCACTTCTCCACAGACGAGTCGAGTGAGGACTCCCCCTCGCGGGGAAACCATTGCTCGACTGGTTGGCCCATGCCGCAATGATTCTGATGATGGCGAACGATCCGAACCTTCTGGAATACATCGGGAAGTACGGCACGGAGACCCTGGCGCGGATGGCCGAGGACACGGGGCTGTCCGCCGGCACCCTGTCCCGGCGCCTCTGGGAGTTCAAAGAGCAGGGCGTTGCAGAGAGGATCGGAGGGAGGAGGTCGGGGAG
>CAVHMZ010000039.1:0-12417 GCA_963637225.1 Segatella hominis | reverse complement strand
GGTTATATCTGCCTGCATCCCCTTTAAGAGCTGGCATACCGATGCTCATACGGTAAACGCCAGGAGTGATATATTGAGAAGCAAAACGCTTGTTGCAGCATTGTGCCTTATGATCGCGCTCTCGTGCGCCACGGTGGCCGTGGCCGATTCCTCGGATGTCTCCGGCAAAGTCGTCGTAGACCAGAAGGTCGGCGACGCATGGGGCATCGGTGCGGATCTGGACGAGGACGACATCCTCGCCTACATCAACCAGATCATCCAGAGCGTATCCGGAACTGCGCTGGGATTCGCCACCATCGAGGACGCTGTGAACACCATCCTCGCCACACAGGGCATCGGCAGCGATCTGACCGATATCGACTGCGACATCGACGTCTGGGCCATCGCCGAGGTGACCGAGAAGACATCCGACGGATACATTGTGACCTCTGACGGCGTGGCATGCATCGATATCTCGCTGACAGGCTCCGTCACGATTCCCGACACGGGCACCGTCATGTTCGAAGGCCTAAACCTGGACCTCTACATGACTTATACTGCAGCCATCAAAACGACCGGCACGTTCGCCATCAAGGAGGCGGACGTGGACTTCGCCGTTGCGGCCTCCGTCGACGGGAAGACCAACATCACGATCGTGAACCATGAGCCCGTCCTCGTCGACGACCTCAGGGAAGTTGACGAGAAGGTCGCCGTGGAGGGCAACATGCTCGTCCGGCCCTACAGCCCGATGGAGATAATCTCCGCGGACGGGTCCGGCATAGACCAGACGGTCAAGGTCCGCTACACCGTCGAGATGGCCCTCGTCTCCACATTCGACATAGACGGAGCGAAGAGCCACCAGAACACAGAATATGACATGCAGACCGTGGAGTGGGAGGTGGAAGCGACCGACATGGGCGACTACATGCTGATGATTCCCGTAATCGATGCCTCCGGCAGCATCTCGAACGTGTCCTACACATACCCCTTCGAGGCCGATTCCAGCATCCCCGACGAGTTCCTCGTCGGCAACAGCCTGAAGCTCACCGATGCGGAGAAGAAGACCGTATGGGACAGCATAAAGGAGATCAGGTCCGACAACAAGGCAGACAACTTCGACGGCACCCACACCGTGACCTTCCTGAAGAAGGACGGTAGCGTCCTCAAGAAGGCCGAGGTCGCCGACGGGAAGACCGCAGAGTTCCCCACAGACTACTATCCTGACAAGCAGTTCAGTGGATGGCTGACCGCGGATAACAACCTCTGGAAGGAGAACTACCCAGTGAGGACCGACCTCGTCCTGACGCCCGTGTTCGCTCAGGCCGTGGCGGGCGACCGCCCCGTGGAATCCGACTTCTCCGAATCAGGGATCGCCGCTTGGATCATGACCAACGGCGACGAGAGGCTGACGACCGTGATTGACAATGGCCTGTTCGTCGACGGCAACATCCTGTTCGTGAACGTGTTCGACAAGGACGGCATCCTGGCGTACCAGTGGTGCCTGTCTTCCGGATCGGAGGCCTCCGACGGGAAGATCGTGCCGCTGGTGAAGGCAGCGGACCTTCCCGACAAGCAATACCTGAAGGATGTAGCCGACGGCAAGAAGACGGTCTACCTGGACTTCTCCGCCGACGGGGACATGCCCGCCAACACCTCGTTCAAGTACTACGTGGGGAACGTGTTCTCCGACGGCGAGAACATCACCGTGTACCACGTGGACGAGTCCGCCGGCACTGCGGACTTCTTCAGCCGCGCAGTGGTGAAGAACGGATACGTGGTAATGCCCCTCTCCGAGTGCTCCTCGTACCTTCTGGTGCAGGATGCCGACAGCAAAGGCGGCGGCAACAGCATGACCGCCATCGCCGTGGCGATCGTTTTGATCGTCATCATAGCTGCGGCGGCCCTGTACATGAGGTCGAAGAAGGCCAAGTCCGCTTGAGCCTTCGATAGAAGCTGAAACCGTTTACAGCCCGGTCGCATCGATCGGCGGCCGGGCCAGCATATCATCTGTAATACGGGAAGGTCAAGCCTTCCTCTTGTGGCGGACCTTGACCGCGATGCCCCTCTTGAGGTCCTTCATCTCGCGGCCGCACATCATGGCGACCCCGACTCCGCGGACCTCTCCGTTGCATACGATGATGGCCTCGTCGCCTATGCGGATCCTCGGGTCGGCATCGACGACCCCGACGGCGAACAGGTTGCCCTTAAGATCGAAGTCCATAATCTCCACCGTCCCGTATCCGAGGGATGCGACGATCTCCGCCCCTTCCAGGGTGAGGGACATCATCCCCCTCTCGGGGGTCATCATCCCCAGCTGGACCTTCTTCTTGCGGTCCTGCGGGTCCTCCCTGATGTACTTCCAATAGGGGAACTTGCCGATGGCGTATGTGTCCTCGTCCATCAGGACATCGGAGACTTCCTTCCCGAACTGGAACTCCAGCACGTTGCGGGCCTGGTTGTTCCTGTCGATGAGGTAATCGACTCCCTCCATGCCCTTGGCGGCGGCCCTGAGGGCCTTGTCCAGGTTCTCCAGGGACTTGGGGGACGCGGGGTCTCCGACGACGGTGCACTCCATGTCTGCCAGGCCCTCGACGAGCTCGCAATCCTCTCCCAGGTGGCAGATGACCTTGTCGTAGCCCTGCGCGATGATGGCTCCGGCCATCTCGCGGATCATGCGCTTCTCCTCGCATTTCCATTCGCCCGTGACTGGGATGTCGTAGGAGTTGGCGGGATAGCAGGCATCCAGCTCCCTGGGGACTATCCCGAGTGGAGACGTGACGATGACCTCGTGGACGAGGGTGTCGTGCTGGGCGGTGTGGATGGCGGACGCGAAGGCGCGGTGGCTCTTGGAGATGTGGTAGGGCTTCTTGGCGGAGCAGGGGAGCAGGAGGAGGATCCTCTTGTGCTCCGGCTTCCTGTACGATGCGATCCTGTCGCGGTACCTCTTCAGGTCGGGGCGCCTGAGCGCCTGGGTGGTGTTGCAGGAGAACCTGCATCCGACGGTGGAGCAGCACTCCTCTTCATAGGCGTAGGCATCCCGGTCGAAGAGCCTGAGGAGCGCCACGGACGAAGGCGAGGAGAAGGACCTCTGGTCGGCCAGCTCCCTGAGCCTGTCGGCGGCGATGAACATGCGGACCTTCTCCATCTCTTCCTCCATGGCCCCGAGGTTGTGCTCAGTCTCGTCGGATCCGGTGGACACCTCGGCCTCTGGCATCAGCCTGATGCCGTTGAGGCCTGCAGCGCGAGGCAGCGAGTCGTCGAAGACGTCGATGCCCATGTAGGAGAGGATGGAGACATCGGAGGGCTCCCCCAGGCCCATCATGATCAGGAGCCTGTTGAACCCGGCCGCCTCCCTGAGCGCGACGACGGAGCTGACGATCCTGCGGGGGTCCTTCCTGAGCTCGAAGGCGTTGGGAACCACCACCGCCTCGACGGAGTCGCCGAAGGAGAGATCTTCCGGCAGAGGGAGCCTGACGACGGCGACCCCGCCGACGGCATTGCATTTCGATCTCATCCCGGAAGATGCCGTGGTGAGAAGCCCCTCTTCGAGGCGGATATCCGTTCCGAAGAAGCGGAGCGTCCTTCCGGACTCCGTCGCGGACACGCTCACTGGAGCGTCCTTATCGGAGCTTATCATGCAGGGCATCCTGAGGACCTGCCCGTTTCTATAGAATTCGCAGACCCTTCCTCTCTGGGATCTTGCCACGACATCCAACATGCGCCAGACGACGTCAGACTTCGATATCAACCTTGCCCCGGATGCGGAACGCGTGAGCGGGCGCACGTGGCCCGCATGAGAGCCGGAAGCTTGCGGAGCCTCTGCCCTTCCGGCATGGATGGAAGTCGTGTGGGATCTTGAAGAAAGCCCCCGGAGGGCCGGGGAAAAGAGGTTTGTGGATAGGCTATCAGGGCCTCCTCGAATCGACGAGGAAGAACGCGACTGCAAGGGCGGCGGCCACAGCGGCTGCGGCGCAGGCGACGACGGCCGTGGCGTTGTCACTGCTCTTCGACGAGATGCTCGAAGGCGTGACGGGATCGGCAGAATAGTCGTCGTCATCGTCGTAGATGACCGGCGAGTGATACTCGATCAAACCGAATTCGTACACAGAGTTGTGATAGGTTCTGAACGTGACATAATCCGCCCCATAACCGAGAATCTCCATGCTTTCGACCGATCCATCATCCATCAGATAATTGACAACAGGCTTGTATCCCGAGGGGATAGACATCGACACGGTTATGTCCATGTATTTCGAGACCGTATTCCCCACGTCCAGAGTCATCTTCAACTGGGCATTCGGAGTGGCGGTGGATTGGGCCACATCGCGATTAACATTGAGTGATACCGAACCCATATCTGACGTAGAGCAGATTGCTACGGACGTTTTGGTTGTTCCTCCGACAGAAACTTCAACATTCGTCTCCACATCGACAACAGAGATCTCTTCAGCATCAGTTTCGATAGTCTTGCCCTCATACGGCTTGCCTACTTCGTAATAACTTCCAACTTTCGTCTGTTTATATCCATCAGCTACAAAGTCATCTACGGAAGTGCAGAAACTTCCGCCAGTCACCGAATAGCGGCTGCTGTATCCAGTTGTCCCATCGCATCCGCTCAGTGCGTTCAGATCCGAGTTGAACTTTCCCCCGTTAACCTTCACGCTGATATTAGCATTGTCGTAATATTTCGCATCCAAATCGATGAACACAGACGAACAGGTTACTACTACCCTAGAATCACCGACTTTTCCGGTAGTGTTCCCTGTCGTCGTGACTGTTCCTCCGTTCATGGTGAGAGATCCCCCGCGCATGAGAATCCCGACCCCGCCGTTGATGACGAACGTTCCACCATTCACAGTCAGCTGACCAGCCTGAGGATGGTAGATTCCACAAGCTACATATTCAGGGGTCTTTATATCTCCAATGAAGAATCCACCATTTATTTCCATTTCCGTCCCACCACAGTATTTCTTTTGGTCGTTGGTTCCGTTCCCTCCGAGGACGGCATTATCTTTTGAATGGCATATCCCACCATTCACAACAAGCTTCGATCCCACACCTTGTACTCCCAAAGAAAATTCCTGGGCTTCAACGAATCCGCCGTTCATTACAACTGAAGAATTGTATGGTTCGGCATCTGGACCACTTGTATTTCCTACAGCCCATACTGCTACATACCCAGATACCAGTTTCCCGCTGTTGATCTTGACAACACCTCCATTCATGGCCTGCAGGATGATTTTATCGCTTTTGATCATCCCTGATTCGTAGACCACTGTTCCACCCTGGTATTTCGGTTCTGCTTTCACCGATGAATCAATCACCGTGAGTTTCCCGTAAACAGATACTGTTTTGCCCACCGTACAGGTTTTTCCGTTCAAGTCCAAAACTATTGTTTTTCCTTCTGCGATGCTGAACGAATCTGCAATATCGCCATTCAGTTTTACCGTGCCGTTATCAACATATTGCAAAGCCACGCTGATCGATTCATACTCCTTCCCGTCGACAGTCACTCCAGATGCATCGGTCGCATCCGAATCGTCACAAACGGAAAAAAGCCCAACAGCCATGACCATTGCCATGGCAACTGCCAGGACAGAGAAAGTAGCCAGCAGCTTCAGTCTGCGTGCTCCGCCGTTCCCGGCGGCTCCGATTTTCCTTCCATACTCTTCAGACATTCAATCCCTCCTCCTCTCCCCTTTTAGGTCTGAACTTTTAATACCGATAAAAGGGGAGTTCTCGTGATGTTCATTGGATCTCTGGGCGGCCGTAACGGCATCTAGCGCGCATCCGGCCCCCAATCCCGCATCGGCGGATGCTTGCATCCGATATTAAGATTATCATAGTTATACCGATGTGCGTAATTCATCCACCATGCACACGTGCCGCCGACCAGGCCCCCGGCTCCGGCCTTCCGCCGGGCGCCCTCGGTCCTTAGAAATAGGTGGACGCCCTTCTCTCGGACATGGACCTATACGACAAGGACGTGGTCTCCATCAGAGACCTGACGAAGGGCCAGATCGAAGAGATTCTGGACCTGGCCGAGAAGATGGTTCCCTATGCCATGGGCGAGAAGACCAAGCGCGCCCTGGACGGGAAGATCCTCGGGAACCTTTTCTTCGAGCCGTCCACCCGCACCAAGCTCTCCTTCGAGAGCGCGGCATACAGGCTTGGATGCGACGTCATCGATGTCTCGGAGATGTCCATGACATCCATCTCCAAAGGCGAGACCCTCGCCGACACCATCAGGATGGTCGATGCATACTGCGACGTCATCGTCCTCAGGCACCCTTACGAAGGCGCCGCGAGGCTGGCGGCCAACTGCTCCATCAACCCCGTCATCAACGCCGGCGACGGTGCCGGGTCCCATCCGACGCAGACCCTCCTGGACCTTTTCACCATGCGCGAGGCCAAAGGCACCCTCGAAGGCCTCAACATCGCCCTCGTGGGCGACCTGAAGTACGGAAGGACAGTGCACTCCCTGGCCGATGCCCTCACCATGTTCGGCGCCAAGCTCACCCTCGTGGCCCCGGAGAGCCTCCAGATGCCCGACGACATCGTCTCGCACCTGGACGAGAAAGGATGCCACCCCAAGAAGACCGATGACCTGAACGATGCCATATCCCAGGCCGACGTGCTCTACGTCACCAGGATCCAGAAGGAGAGGTTCCCCGACCCCAACGAGTACAGCAAGGTCGCCGGGACATACAGGATAGACAACGCCATCCTGAGGGAGGCGAAGAGCGACCTCATCGTCATGCACCCCCTGCCGAGGGTGGACGAGATCGCCCAGGAAGTCGACAGCACCCCTCACGCCCGCTACTTCAGACAGGCGTTCAACGGAGTGCCCGTGAGGATGGCCCTCCTCTGCTCCATCCTGGGAGGCGATATCGATGCCTGAGATCAAGGAGATAAAATTGCCGCCGATCCGCAACGGAACGGTCATCGACCACATCGCCTGCGGCCAGGCCCTGAACGTCATGAAGATCCTCGGAGTGAACGAGAGCAACATCGACTCCTCCATAAGCATCGGGATGCACGTAGTTTCGGCCAAAGGATCCGAATGGAAGGACATAATCAAGATCGAGGACAGGGAGCTGGACAGCACCACCGTCGACAAGATCGCCCTGATTGCCCCGGACGCGACCATCGCGATCATCCGCGACTACTATGTGGCGGAGAAGTTCAGCGTCAAGCTGGACGACCACGTGGTCGGCCTGGCCAGGTGCAGCAACCCCAACTGCATCACCAACCGCGGAGAGCCCGTGAGCCCCGAGTTCAAGGTTGAAGGGAGGCATCCTCCGCAGCTCAGGTGCAGCTACTGCGACAGGATCCTGACCAACATCTCGGACAACCTGCTGTGATCCCATGAAGGTCCTGCTGGTCGCCGGCATGCCCGGCGCAGGGAAGGAGGAGCTCCTCGCCGTCGCAAGATCCATGGGACTCCCCTTCCTCAGGATGGGGGACATCGTCAGGAAGCTCCATGCCAAGTCGGGGACGTCCCTTTCCGTGGGGGCCTTCGCCGATGCGCAGAGGGAGGAGCTCGGCAGGGATGTCTGGGCCAAGCGCGCCCTGGAGAGGATGAGCGGCGACGTGTTCCTGGTGGACGGATGCAGGAGCATGGACGAGGTCCGCTCCTACCGCAATCTTTCCGATGATGTGGTCATCGTCGGAGTGTACGCCCCGCCGAAGGACCGCTACGCCAGGCTCGTGGCGCGCGGAAGGGACGACGCTCCCAAGAGCATCGGGGAGTTCGAGGCGAGGGACTCGAGGGAGATCGGATGGGGGCTCGCGGAAGTGCTGGCCCTGGCCGATGTCATCGTCCCCAACGACTCCGACCTCCCTTCTTTCAAGATAAAGGCCGCAGAGGCGCTCGGGGGGATCCTTTGAGGTTCACCACCGCCCGCCTCTGCGGCGGGAAGGCACTCATGGCCATCTCCGCCGACGAGATGGAGATCGACATCCCTGTGACAGCGTCCAAGCTCAGGGCGGAAGGATGCGAGATCGTCCAGCAGGACGAGATGATGATGGTCTTCAAATGGAACGGCATGGAGACGACGCTGTACTCCCAGGGGAAGATCATGTTCTTCCCCCTGGAGGACAAGCGCCTCTGCATAAAGTACGCCACCGAGATACTGGAATCCCTCCGATGCCCAAAGATGGGCACCGCAACTGTTTTCATGCATAGGGGCAATCGTCGGCCATGGAGTCCACCTTCCTCATCGCAGTGGCGGTCGTACTGTCGCTCGTCCTGTCGATCGAGAGCTGGAAGCTCCAGTGCCTGACGAGGGACGGGGCCGTCGCTTCCTTCTTCGTGGGGGCGTTCGTGGGCGTCTTCGGCTCCGTGAACGCGTTCTTCCTTCTGACCGTGTTCACAATAGCAGGGTTCTTCGCGACGATGAGGGGGCTCAGCAAGAAGATGGAAGAGGGCCTCCAGGAAGGGACCAAGGGGGAGAGGACATGGAAGAACGTAGCAGGAGTGGGATTCCCGCCGTGCCTGATTGTGGCCCTGAACTTCCTGGGCCTGCTGGATCCGACGGCGTTCGATATCATGTTCATCTCCACCATAACCGTGGCCGGAGCGGACACCATCGCCAGCGAGATCGGCGTGAAGGACAAGACCGTCTACATGATCACCACTTTCAAGAGGGTGGAGCCCGGGATCAACGGCGGAGTGTCCCGCCTGGGCACCGCCGTGTCCACGGTCGCCTCGCTGCTCATCGCCGTCCTCGGATGGTTCGTCATGACCGAGTCCCTGGACTGGCTTCTCCTGATCCCGTTCGCCATGGGGGTGCTGGGGAACCTGCTGGACAGCGTGTTCGGGGCGGTACTGGAGAACCCCGGGTACATATCGAAGTACACCAACAACTGCTCCACGGCGATCATCGGAGCGGCAGCAGGGCTGCTGATATACATGGCGCTCTGAACGCCAGCCCCGAGATACAGACGGCATCGGACCGTCCATCATGCCCCGATGCTTGAGTGAAATCCGCCGAGACATATCATCCGGCGCGTGCGCTTCTCTGAACCGCCCCGACCTCGAGGACAGCTCAGCAACGGACCATATGCTTTCAGTCCGAGCGTCCTCTCAGGAAATCCAAGACTCCTCCGTACTTGTAGCAGTCGCGCTCCTTGATGTAGGTCATCGCCGCATAGCTCATGAAGCACATCGCGATGCAGGCCACAGTGAGATACAAGAGGGAATCGGCCTGGCAAGTCGCAGGGTACTGAGATTCGAAGACATCTGCGCCGACCTTGATGGTGTCTATCAGGCGGAACAGGATCATCAGGCACGCCTCGCCGAAGACTGCGCCATAACCGGTGAATGTGAGTGCGAATCCGGCTATGCCGAGGAACAGCAAGATGCTGGCCAATATGCCGCCGTCTATCCCATAGCCCCCTGTCACCGTTTCGAACAGAGTAAGCTGCATCGTATCTACTCCGTTGGAGTACTCGATCTTGCAGCCGAACAGGGCGTATGCTCCGATGCAATATGCCACGGCGATCAGAATCCACGCCGCGACACGGCAGTATCCGAAATATTGGGGCTTGACCTTCTCCTTCGGCACATACGACAGGCGCTCGAGGATCCCCGCCTTCTTCGGCTCCGATCCGGCGCCGGCCGGGCTTCCGGAATGCTTTGCATCCTCGCCCGCGATATCCGAATCGGAAGGAGGACTGCATCCGGGCTCCTTCTCAGCAGATCCGGACCCTGATGCAGGGACGAGCTTCTCTCCGCAGTTCCGGCAGAGATCGCCATCATCGGGATTCTCCGCCCCGCACTTGCCACAGCTTGCCATGGTTGAACGATTGAATGCGATGGCATTAAACTTGCCTGTTCTTACGTCGCAGAACCTGCACACGCGCATGATGCGGCCGCGTGGCGATCCCCGTTTCCAACCGTGAACCGCCTGTCCTCTGTGGCACACTAAATTGTGTATAGAAAAGTTTCAAATATAATGAATGACTGCCATGCTTTGGTATGACGGCCATAGCGGCGGGGTCACACCCGGTCCCATTCCGAACCCGGCAGTAAAGTCCGCCCGCGTATCTGTCTGTACTGTATTGCGCAAGCGTACGGGAACTCAGACACGCTGTCAGCCACTTCCTTCCTTTATATTCCGTCGGCATCCTTGCCGTCGAAAATCCTTGTCTTCGGACGGATCAGGAATCGCCCCGAGCTAAGAGGTTGATGACAAACAGACATTGAAACCCGGGACTGATGATTGGAACCGCCCGCCGACAATAAAAGGATGCCGATTCGGGCATCGAAGGATGATATCATAAAACCGGCCCCGGAGGGCCGGAATGTGTTTTCAGAGCTCGGTCAGCTTGATGAGCCTGTTCCAGCGCCTGTCGACCTCGGCCTGGATGTCCTCGACGATGGGCTCCCACCTCTCCTGCTGGAGGTGCTTGAACCTTCCCTGGGAGGCTATCCAGTCCGTGATCGGCTTCTTCTCGGCCTTGCCGTCGGCAATCCTGGCGCTCTCCGCGGTGAGAGAGTACTTCCCGTCGACGACCTCGAACAGGGGCCATATGCAAGTCTCCACCGCAAGGCGGGCGATATTGATCGTCTCGTCGGACGGGAACCTCCATCCCCTGGGGCAGGGGGAGATCGCGTTGATGAAGCTCGGCCCGTCGGCGGCGAACCCCTTGGAGGCCTTCGTGACCGTGTCCCTCCAGTTGTGCGGGGACACCTGGGCCACGTATGGGATGTTGTGGGCGACCATGATCTCGGTCATGTCCTTGGAGAACTCCTTCTTCCCGGGCTGGACGGATCCCGCCCAGGACGTGGTGGTGGAAGCTCCCATGGTCGTCGCCGAGGACCTCTGGATCCCGGTGTTCATGTACGCCTCGTTGTTCAGGCAGACGTACATCATCCTGTGGCCCCTCTCCATGGCTCCGGAGAGGGCCTGCAGCCCGATGTCGTAGGTTGCGCCGTCTCCCGCAAAGTTGACGAACTTGATGTCCTCCCCGATCTTGCCCTTCTTCCTGAGAGCGACGTAGGCTGTCTCCAGCCCGGCGCAGGTGGCCGCGCCGTTCCCGAAGGCGGTGTGGATGTAGGGCGTGTTCCAGGCGGTGTACGGGAAGATCGTGGTAGAGACCTCGAAGCATCCCGTGGACGCCGAGACCGCGATGGGATCCGAAGTCCCCATCAGGATCTGCTTGGCGATGATCGACTCCGCGCATCCGGCGCAGAGCCTGTGCCCGCTGGCGAGCCTGACGGGCAGCTTGTTCAGTTCCTTGAGCGAGAGAGATGTCATGCCTTCACCCCCAGATAGGTGACCTTGGAAGCGGTCCCGGCGGAGACTTCCTCCATAATCTTCTTGAACCCGGCCACGGTGGCATCGGCGCCTCCCAGGCCGTATATCACGTTGTGCATCCTGGGCATCTTGTCCAGGTCAGCGGCGGCCGTCACGGCCTCGGGGAACATGGGGCCGTAGGCTCCGATGCTCAGGTGCTTGTCGAACACCGCGATGCCCTTCTTGCCGGCCATGACCTTGGCCAGAGCGGCCTCGGGCCAGGGCCTGTAGACGTGGGGCATGGCGCATCCGGCCTTGATGCCCTCGGCGCGCAGCTCGTCGACTGTCTCCTTCATGGTCCCGAAGGAGGACCCGAGGACGATCGCAACGTACTCCGCATCGTCGCACATGTACTCGTCGACCAGGTGGTACTCCCTTCCGGTCAGGCCGGCGAACTCCCTGAACACTTCCTCCGCGACCTCCAGGGCCTTGTTCATCGCAAGGACGCTCTGGTACTTGTGGGGGTAGTAGAAGTCGGGGCCGTCCATGTTGCCGTGGGACACGGGGTGCTTCACGTCGAGCAGGGGGTACAGGGGCTCGTACTCTCCGACGAACTCCTTGACCTCCGCGGTGTCTAGCATGGTCATCCTCTCGATCGCGTGCGTCAGGATGAAACCGTCCAGGTTCACCATGCAGGGCAGCTGGACGTCCGGGTGCTCGGCGATCCTCGGCGCGATTACCGAGTTGTCGTAGGCCTGCTGGACGTTTTCGGAGAACAGCTGGATCCATCCGCAGTCGCGGGCGGACATGGCGTCCCCGTGGTCGTTGTTGATGTTGATCGGCCCGGACACGGCTCTGTTGGCGACGGCCATGATGAGCGGCGTCCTCATGGCGGCGGTGATGGGGAGCATCTCCCACATGTAGGCCAGCCCCTGGGACGCGGTGGCCGTGAACGTCCTGGCTCCGGCGGAAGCGGAAGCCGTGCAGAGGGTGAGCGCGGAGTGCTCGGACTCGACGCACACGAACTCGGTGGTGACCTCGCCGTTGGCGACGTAGTCGGCGAACTTCTCGACGATGATGGTCTGGGGCGTGATCGGGTATGCAGCGCACACGTCGGGGTCGATCTGCTTCCATGCGAGGGCGACCGCGTTGTCTCCGTTGATTGCGATGTCGTGTGCCATGCTCACTCCTCCTT
>CAVHMZ010000038.1:0-5911 GCA_963637225.1 Segatella hominis | reverse complement strand
GCCGAACATCAGCAGTCCGGCCTCTGTCGGATAGGTCCTGCCGTCGATCTCGACCGTGGCGCCGAGGACGGAAAGGACCTCCTCGATGGATGCGTCCGGGGGCACATCGGGATTCTCGACGCGATCCAGCATCGCGAGGTAGCTCCTGACGTCCCTCTCGACGTACCAATCCGGTTCGGTGATGCACGCCGCTACGGGGTTGCTCGGATCGCACCCATCGCTGTTGATCGAAACGGTTTCGTTCATATTCATACATAATAACATCTGATACGTAAAGAAGACAGTCCGAACAGCCCTCGGTAGCATGTATGAGTAACACGAATTCTAAATTTTTGACATACTCTTAAATACGAATCCAATTTTCCGTCATACCATGAAGTTCAAAGCGATCGTCCTGGTCGCGGCCCTCCTGGCCACGGCCTCCGTCGGATTGATCACGACGGATTCGGACGCGTCCTCGAAGATCGAGGTGACGGACGGCCTCGGCAACGGGTTCTCGTTCGACGGCCCCGTCGACAGGATAATCACCATAGGCGTCGGGACCACCGCCACGGCGATCCGCGTCGGCGCGCTCGATAAGATTGTGGTCTGCGACAGCTACTCCAAATCCAACACGGCGCCTATCTTCGACGGCCTCCGCGAGAAGGTCGAGGCCGGCGAGATAGCCGCCGGAGGCAACATCTACTCCAGCGGGAAGGCCCAGCTCCAGACCGACATCATCGATGCGGCGGACCCCGCCACCGGCACCTTCGACCGTGCGAAGGACGCGGTGTTCGTCACCGGATCCGACACCTACAGGGCCAATATCGTCCCGTTCCTGCAGGAGAAGGGGTTCGAGAACATCCTCCAGTGGTACGACATCCAGGAGTACTCGGCCATCATCGACTTCGCGGAGACGATCTCCCTCGTGTCCACCGGCGAGGTCCACGGATCCATCGGACAGATGGAGTACATGCTGGACCACATCGCCGACACCCTGGAGGAGAAGTCGCCGGCCAAGGCCAAGGCGTTCTACGTCACGTATTCGAGCAACACGTTCAAGGTCGGGAACGCCGGCTCCCTGGCGACGTCCATGATCATCGCCGCCGGAGGGGATGCGATCACCGTCGACGCGTCGAAGGCCGGGACCACCTACGAAGCGAATCTCACGGACCTGGTGGCCGAGAACCCGGGCGTCATCATCTTCGCGGACAACACCATAGTGAAGAACGACGGCTACTCCGCTGACCTCCAGAAGAGGGTCGGGGACGCCAGGATCGTACCGCTCCAGGCCATCTGGAACAACTACAGCATCGAGAGCATGGACGGCGTCTGGACCATGGCCTGCGCCATGTACCCCGACCTGTTCGAGGGCGATGTCCCCGAAGTTCCGGAGAAGGAATCCGACACCGTGCTGTACGCCGCGGTCGGGATAGTCATCGTCGCGATCGTGGCCGTCGTCGCGTACGTCTTCATGAAGAGGGCCGCGTGAACACGGTTTTTAAACCCCTTCCATCATCACGAGGACATGACGGCGACGAGGAGGACGAGGGCCCTGGCGGTGCTCGCCGTCTTCATCGTCCTCGCGCTTCTGTGCGTCTTCATGGACCTGTCCTGGATCTCCGCCGACAAGAGCTACTCGTTCTCGGAGGTCTGGGACGCTCTTCTCGGGAAGGGCACGTGGTCCTCCGACATCATCGTCAGGGAGGTCAACGCCCCCCGCGTGGTCGCCGGACTGTTCATCGGGGCCGGACTGGCTGTGACCGGCGCCGCCATGCAGGCGGTGTTCAGAAACCCCCTGGCATCGCCGTACATCCTCGGACTGTCGTCCGGAGCCTCGCTGGGAGCGGCGATCGGGATGATGTTCACCGTCCCGTTCATCCCCTCGATCCTGGCGACCCCCGTCCTGGCCTTCATCACGTGCTTCGGCACGATGCTCCTGGTCTACGCCATGGCCCGTTCAGGAGGGACGGTCAGGACCGAGACGCTGATCCTGTCAGGAGTGGCGGTGTCCGCCCTCCTCTCGGCGCTGGTGTCCTTCCTGACGTTCATCGCCGGGGACAAGCTCGAAGGCATCGTGTTCTGGTCCATGGGGAACCTCGGCAACGCCGATTTCGACGAGATCGCCTTCATCGCGCCGATCATAACGGTGTGCTCGATCCTGCTCATCACCCAGGCGAAGCCCCTGAACGCCATGATGATCGGCGACGCCCACGCGATGGACCTGGGGGTGGACGTGAAGCGCACCAGGCTGTTCGTGCTGACCGTGTCGACCATGATCGTCGCGGCCGCCGTGTCCTTCGTCGGGGTGATCGGATTCATCGGACTGGTGATCCCGCACATCCTCCGCATCCTGCTCGGACCGGACAACCGCGTCATCATGCCGCTGAGCATCGTGGCGGGCTCCTGCTTCATACTCATCTGCGACTATCTGGCGCACATCATCGCCCCCGCATACGGGACCCTGCCCATAGGGGTGGCCACGTCCCTCATCGGGGCGCCGGTATTCATCTACCTGCTGATCCGCAGGAGGAAGGAGGTGGGCTGGGGATGACTCTCGAGACGAGAGGCCTCACCTACACCTACGGGAAGCACCTGGTGCTCGACGGGGTGGACCTCCGCGTTCGGGACGGGGAGGTGCTCGGGATCCTGGGGCCCAACGGCTGCGGGAAGACCACCATGCTGAAGAACCTCAACAGGAACCTGTCTCCGGACGGCGGATGCGTCCTGCTGGACGGGACCGACCTGGAGGAGATGACCAAGAGGGACATCGCCCGGACCATCGCCGTCGTTCCCCAGACCAACGAGGTGCGCTTCGCGTTCACCGTCAGGGACATGGTCGCCATGGGCAGGATGCCCTTCCAGTCGATGCTCGGAGGGCCTTCTTCCGAAGACGAGGCGATCGTCGACGAGGCCATGGAGCTCACGGGGATATCCGGGATGGCCGACCGCCTGATCAACACCATGAGCGGCGGCGAGAGGCAGCGGGTCATCATCGCCCGCGCCATCGCGCAGGAGCCCGGCATCATCCTGATGGACGAGCCCACGCTCCACCTGGACATCAACATGCAGTTCGAGGCCCTCGACCTGGTGTCGGAGCTGTCGAAGAAGAGGGGGCTGACCGTCGTGGTGGTGTCGCACGACCTCCCCATGGTCGCGAGGTACTGCGACAGGATCGTCCTGATCCACGACAGGGGGATCTGCGCCGAGGGGAGGCCCGAGGACGTCCTGACCCCGGAGAACATGCGCACAGTGTTCAGCATCGACGCCAGGTTCGAGATCGACGAGAGGGGCCAGAAGACCGTCAGGCTGTTCGGGGCCTGCCCGAGGAAACGATCTCCGATGCGGTTTCCGGGAATGGTCACGCGACCGGACCGGCCCGAAAGGGCGCGGACGCCGTCCCGGAGAACCGGCGGCGGCCTCGGATCTCGGCAGTCCGGTTATATACGGGATGGGACGATTAAGCCTCCATGATCGAGTCTTTCGACATCGCCGACAAGGAGCTGGCGCTGGTCATAATCGATGTCCAGAAGAGGTTCCTCGTCAACGACGGGATCCGCAGGACGGCGGAGGCCATGCTCCCGACGATCAACGCGGCATCTGCTATGTTCAGGAAGGCCGGCAGGCCCGTCGTGACGGTGTGGTACGACCTTCTTGTGGAGCCCCTGACCGGAAGGGATCCGGCCGAGGACCCCGTGGACGGGCTCGTTCGGGACGATAGGGACATAGCAGTCCACAAGTCGGAGATGAGCGCCTTCAGGGGGACAGACCTGAAGGAGATCCTCGAAGGCCTGGGCGCGGACGGCATAGTCGTCTGCGGATTGGCATCCCGGTTCTGCGTCCTGTCCACATACTTCGGGGCGATGGAGTTCGACATCTGCCCTTACATCCTGCGCGGGGGCACCGCGTCCTCGGCCGCCGAGCACATCGGCATGGTGGAGGCGATATGCAACACCGCCACCCTGGACTCCATCAGGTCCAACCGCGGCTTCCGCGATATCCTCTGAGATCATCCGCAACGATAGTCTACCACATCTGCGATAGCGGATGCCATGAAGCTGTACGAGGCCTACGAGCTCGCGATAAGAACAGGCATGTCCGCCGACCCCCGCCCAGAGTCCGAGGTGAGGAAGGTGCTGGAGGATGCCAAGGAATCCTACGAGAATATGCCGGAGGACAGGAAGGAGCTCTTCGACCCGGAGAGGCTCTGGAACCCCTACGCGGACTGCAGGTTCTCGGTCATGGCCGAGGAGGCGAGGGAGATCGAGGCCGAGACGCTGATGTGGGGAGTCGACATCGGGGCGGCGGAGATGCTGCTGGCGGACAGGCTCAGGGAGAAGGGCAGGACGGTCTCCGCCGTGGTGGGGCACCACCCCATCGGCACCGCGCGCACCTGCTTCCCAGAGGTCATGTGGATGCAGGCCGACATATACCATGAGGCGGGCGTGCCGATAAACGTCTCGGAAGGGCTTATGAAGGGCCGCATGGACGAAGCCCTCAGGGGAGTGATGGGCTCCAACTACAACCAGGGCGCCGATGCGGCCAGGCTGCTGGGGATCCCGCTGTTCAACGTCCACTCTCCGGCGGACAACATGGTCCAGAGGTACATGACGGAGATGTTCGAGGAATCGGGCCCCAGGACGCTGGGGGACCTGGTCGACAGGCTCTACAGGGAGCCTGAGTTCAGGCAGGCCGCCAGATACAACAGCCCGCCGAAGATAATGGTCGGGTCGAAGGACGGGCGCTGCGGGAAGATCGTCTGCAAGATGACAGGCGGCACCTCCGGGCCCAAGGAGATCTACGAGAAGCTCGCCCAGGCAGGCGTCGGGACCGTGGTCGGGATGCACTTCCCCGAGAGCCATCTGGAGGAGGCCAGGAAGAACAACGTCAACATCGTCATCTCCGGGCATATGTCCTCCGATTCGCTGGGGATCAACCTCATCTGCGACGTGTGGGAGAAGGAAGGCATAGGCATCCTCCCGTGCTCCGGGTTCACAAGGTTCTCCCGCAACCGATCCTGAAACGGAGCGCCCCGACCGGCACCGAGGCTGAAAGGTTTAGTATGTCTGACCATTGGCCCAGTCTATGAAGCAGAGCGGGCACGGGCTGCTGCTGGCGACCATCGCCATCAGCATGTTCCTCGACGGGCTGGACGGCACCATTGTTAACGTGGCCCTTCCGGACATAGCGGAGTCTTTCGGCATCGGGACGGGGGACACGTCCTGGGTGGTCACAGTCTACTTCCTGGTGATGGCCGGGCTGATCCTGATCTTCGGGAGGATCTGCGACATGGGCGCCCTGAAGAAGGTGCTGGTCTCCGGAATGGCGATATTCACGTTCGGGTCGCTGATGTGCGGCCTGTCGCCGACGTTCCCGATGCTGCTCGCTTTCAGGGCCGTACAGGGGGTCGGAGCCGCGATGCTCGCATCGTCCGCGGTGATGCTCGGCGTGAAGTATCTGCCGAAAGAGAAGATCGGCCTCGCCATGGCCCTGGTGGTGCTGGGGACATCGCTGGGGGTGGCCGTCGGCCCCACTCTCGGAGCGGTGCTCGCCGAGACGATCTCATGGCATTGGATATTCTTCATCAACGTGCCGATTGGCGCGGCCGCCATCCTCATGGCGCACCGCGCCGTACAGCCGGACAGGGAGCTGGAGAAGGGGGACCTGGATCTGCCGGGCTCCGCCATGCTCTTCGCGGCCATCGTCCTGGGGCTGTTCGCGGTCGAGAGGATGCCTTCCGAGGGATTGAACGCTTTTGGCATCGCGTCCCTGGTCGGATGCATCCTTCTGCTGTCGGCTTTCCTCGCCTACGAGAAAGGGAAGGCGAGCCCCGTGCTCAAGACATCTCTTTTCCGCAACAGGGGATTCGACGCCGCCATCCTCGCCTACATATCCGTGAACATGTGCATCATGGGAGCGGTGTACCTGCTGC
>CAVHMZ010000037.1:0-3125 GCA_963637225.1 Segatella hominis | reverse complement strand
ATGTACGCCTTCGACCTGGAGCTCATGGAGCCTGTGGCCATGAAGGTCTATCCGGAGAACATGACCGATGCGCATGCTTTCAGCGATTTCGTCAGGGACAGGAACATCAAAAGCGGGATAGTGGTTGCCGACAAGGGGTTCCCCGAGGCTTCCGCCGAAGAGGAGCTGAAGAATAACCCGGACTTCCACTGCATCATCCCCCTGAAGAGCAACGATTCCCTCATCGAGAGGTACGGCATGCTGGAATTCGACTCGGCCGTGAAGGGATACGAGCACGTCATAGGCAAGAAGAAATGGATCGGGAGCGGCTGGCTGTACTCCTTCAGGGACACCGGGAGGTCCGGCACCGAAGAGAGGGCCTACGTCGCAGGAAAACAGGACGGGTTCGACGGCGGCGACTACATGAAAGACCGCTGCGCGTTCGGCGCCATAGTGTTCGAGTGCGGCCTGGACCTCGATCTGGACGTCGTCTACAAGGCATACGAGAGCCGCTGGACGATCGAGCTGATGTTCAGAACGTGCAATGTCATCCCGGAGCCGGACGGCACGGGAGAGCACAACGATTATTCTGTTGTGGCCAGCGAGTTCGTCGACTTCCTGGCGACCGTAATCACCAGCCGCCTGTTCAGGAGGTTCGACGAAGCAGGACTCCTGAACGAGATGACCTACGGGGATGTGATGGATGCCCTGAGGTCTGCGAAGAAGCAGAAGGACGAGAACGGGAAATGGACCGTCGTGAGGGTGATCGAGAAGAAGGCGAAGATCCTGGAGAAGCTCGGCCTCGCCGGCAGGCCCATCGTCGTGAAGAACCGGGTCGGGCGTCCAAGGAAGTCAAAATGAGGTCTGTATAGTTCCACTCTTTGGAAAGTCACAAATGCCGATTCCCGGATTGTGAGCGTCCGATGCCGGTCGAAACGCAATCGGACGCTCTTGGGATCGAGTTCAGGGCGGAACCTCGCTGCGCCCCATGATCTCGGATATCATCATCAGGTGCAGAGCAACAGATTCTCCCTTAGATGTGAGAGTCAGCGAGGAGAACTTGGGTCCGCCGCCTACTCTGAGGATTCCCTGTTCCTGGAGGATCGTCAGCTTATCCCCCATCCTGGATCCGCGAGCTACATTCTTGTACACGTCTGTCTTCAGGCATCCGGGATTCAGGTGCACGAACAGGATTATATCGGCCGAATGGGTCTCATTGAAGAGACCCAAGTTGATTGCTTTCTTCTTAGTGTCGTTGCTTTTCTGTATCATGTAATTCATTGAATCGCCTCTGTTCCAACGAATCTGATCGTAAGGAGATCGGGGCACCCGGTCTCCGCAGGCGCCCCTCGGGTTTGTTCTCCAGGTTTCTGTCAGGATCTTCTCCGTTTCTCGGCGAGGGCAGATGTCCCCTTCGCCCGGTCCAGATCCGAGCATGGTTCCATTTCTTCGCTCAGCTCCTCGTGATCCTGAAGGCGACCATTATCACCATGACGGCAATCAGGACCACCAGCACGATCAGGAGATAGTCGGTGACCCCCATTCCGCCGTCTTTCCCGTTGTCTGACGGAGTTACAGGCGTCTGCCCTTGCTCGACGGCGCCCGTGAGGACCAGCTGGTAGATTGTCTTGGAGAAGTCCAGATCTGAAGAGATGGCGAAGGACTTGGAGAACTGCGCTCCGTTGAAAGACGTGCTCACGTTGTCTCCGTTGTAATTGTTCTTCAGCTTCCATTCGAGGGCGTGGGATCCGGCAGCGAGGCTGAGGTACCCGTTCTTCTTCGCCGCAGGGTCTACATAGACTATGATCCCGCTGTCGTTAGACGCGACCTTGGCTCCGTCTATGAAGATGTCGACGAACCCGTAATCTGCGGTGATGGCGACCTTGTAGACGCTTGTGTCGATCGATGCGTCGACGGACGAGACCTCTCCGATGACCTCTGTCGTGACGGCCTTCTGCTCCCCGGCGCTCACGTAGTACCATCCGCTGATCTTCTTTCCTGCGAGATCCGGGAAGTCCAGCGCAGAGATCAGAGTGGTGCCGTTGGAGGCCATGTACGCAGTGACGCTCTCGGCCCCGTCGACCTTGTAGACTGTGGAGACCATGTCCTCGGTGACTCCCCCGGACACCGTGGAGCCGGCCGCTACGTACATCAGGTCGGCCCCGATGCTGACTCCTTCGGGAACGTTCAGGGCAGCGGACGAGCCGGTGGCTGACTTCGCGGCGATGCCGACATAGATCGTGGAGGCTTTGAGGGCGCCGCCCACGACTTTCAGGTTCTCGTCGGCTGCGCCTACGGTCACGGTGCCCATGACGACGAGGACATCTGCCTTGATCTTCCCTGCCTCGGTGGCATCGGCCTTCCCGTTGACGACGAGGGTGCCGAACGCTGCAGCGGCAGACTTGGTCACCAGAAGGGCGGCCCCCTCGGCGACGGTCATGGACTTCGCGACATTCAGGTCATCGTCCCTGACGGTGACTGTCCCGGACACGATCTCGACGGCGCAGGATGTCTTTCCGGCCCTCTGGTCGGCATCCGACAGGACGGGAGATCCGCCGAGCTCCACGACGGAAGCGTTCGACTCGTTGACTTCCTGAACGGTGAACCCTGCAGCGTCGGCCAGATGGACTTTCCCTATATCGGAGCCGACGGTCCCTGTGAAGGAGGGGCTGTCGGTGGCGGCGGCGGATGTGGTTACCTCCGCATCGCTCAGGGCGATGGTCCCGGCGGTCAGAGTCCCATAAACGGTGACGGTGACCGGCCGGACAGAGGTTCCCTTGAACGAGATGTCTTCGCAGGAGACTTTGCCATAGATCCCTATGGCTCCGTCCTGGACGCGGTCGGCTACGGATGCGGCATAGACTATCGGAGAGGCATAGTTGTAGGTGGCAGAAGAGTCCGCGATGGAGAAGTACGCTCCGGCGATCTTGTAGTCGGCATACTTCAGGTCGGCAGCGCTCTTGAACACTCCCGCTACTTTGATGGCGGAGGCTTTGTCGGTGGTGTCGTTCACTGCCTTTGCGGCAAAGCCGGTGGCTGCCGCGACCTTTCCCCAGGAGTCGAGGGTCCCCATGACGGTGACGGTGACCCCGTCGTTGAGCTTCAGGGAGATCCCTGCGGGGATCTGGAGGGTCACGCCTTCGATG
>CAVHMZ010000036.1:0-5477 GCA_963637225.1 Segatella hominis | reverse complement strand
GGGGCCAGGCTCGAGAGGGCTCTCGTCAACTACTTCCTGGACACCCACCAGGACCAGGGCTACACCGAGCTGTTCCCTCCGGTGGTCGTCAACAGGAACGCCGTCATCGGGACGGGGCAGTACCCCAACCTGAAGGACGACATGTACTGCCTGGAGAAGGACGACCTGTTCCTGAACCCGACCGCAGAGGTTCCGATCACAAACCTCCTGCAGGACGAGATCCTGGACAGGTCGCAGCTCCCGATCTACTACACCGCATACCTCCCCTCCTTCAGGAGGGAGGTCGGGAAGCACGCCGACACCAGGGGCATCATCAGGGTGCACGAGTTCAACAAGGTGGAGATGGTCAACTTCGTCCTGCCCGAGAACTCCTACGCCAGGCTGGAAGAGCTGAGGCAGAACGCAGAGGACCTCATCAACGGGCTGGGGCTCCCCTACAGGGTCCTGCTCCTGTGCACCGGGGACATGAGCTTCTCCTGCTCCAAGTGCTACGACCTGGAGCTGTACGCTCCGGGGAAGGACGCTTGGCTCGAGGCATCCTCGTGCAGCAACTTCACCGACTTCCAGGCAAGGAGGGCGAGGATCAAGTACAGGCCCGAGCCCCACCTGAAGAGCGAGTTCGTCCACACCCTCAACGGGTCCGGCCTCGCCCTGCCCAGGACCATGGTCGCCATCCTGGAGAACTACCAGAACAAGGACGGCACCGTCACCGTCCCCGAGGCCCTCAGGCCCTACATGCGCGGCCAGGAGACCATCGGCAGGCGCTGAGCGAAACGGGGCCGGAAGGCCCCTTTTTCCTTTTGCAAATATAACTACAGCATCCATCCAATGGCATTTCGCGTCCAAAAAATGCAGTCTCGGAGCATCCTCTTCAAATATGATGTGCGGTGCATAGGCTGTCATGGAGACTGATTGGATACCGGTGCTGAACGACCTCGACGCAGATATCGAGGAGACGCTGTACGACCTCGATTGCGCCAAGGAGGAATGCTCCCGCGCGATGGAGAAGATAGGGAAAGAGCTGTCGGAAGCTTCGATGCTCAGGTCGGCGATGGACTCCGCCGCCATCGAGGGCAACACCCTGAGCTACCGGCAGACAGCGGCCATCTCCAGGGGAGAGTACATCGACGTCCCGTTCGACGAGCTCACCGAGATCAAAGACGCTGTCGACGCATACAGATTGCTTCCCAAGCTGAGGACATGGTCCGTGGAGGACTTCCTGGAGGCCCACGACGCCATGATGTTCGGCCTGGTGGAGACGACCGGCTTCAGGGACGGAGAGGTGGGGATCTTCAAGGGAAGAGAGCTGATCTACAAGCCTCCGGAGCACGAGAAGGTGCTCCCTCTGATCGAGAGGCTGTTCCAATGGGGGTCGGAGTCCCGCCTCCCGGCGCCGATGAAGGCGTCTGTCATGCACTTCTACATCGAAGCGATCCACCCGTTCTTCGACGGCAACGGCAGGATGGGGCGCCTGTGGAACTCCAAGGTCCTTCAGGACGACGACGGCATCTACGGCATCGTCCCCTTCGAGTCGTTCATCCGCAGGAGGCAGCAGGAGTACTACAGCGCCCTCCAGGGATGCCAGTCCGTGAAGCCCTTCGACTGCACCGGATTCGTGAGGTTCAACCTGGAATGCCTGGCGCAGGCCTTCAACGACTTGGCAGAGGTCGATGCGGACAGCGTCCGCGCCCTCCTCGACGCCCTGGGAGACGACCAGCTCTCCATCGATGACCTCATGACGAGGACAGGATGCTCCGATTGGGACGAGATGATGGACGGCTCGGTCCTGCCTGCGCTGAAGCTCGGGCTGATCGACCAAGATGACTGGAGATGCTTCAGGATGGCCTGACTGTCGCGTTCTCAGAGAATTGTAAGGGGCGTTCAGAACGTTAAGGGCAGTGGCCTTTCGACCACTGACCCCCCCATTGAGGCACCTTTTGACACCTCTAATCAAGCCTATCACAGACGATGACTATAAAGATTTCCCAGAACGGATTCGGAATCGACCGGCTCAGATCCTCATCGCGTCCAGCCCCGCGATCAGCGCCCTGGTGTCTATGTTCCCGTGACGCGAAAGCAACCTGTCGCGGATCCCCAGCTCCCCGTCCGTGAGCGTGCTGGACGAGATCCCGTACCTGCGGGACACCATCGCTTCCATGTAAGCGGCGACCATGTCGCACGTCTTCAGGTCGGTCCCGTTCCTCGGGCCGAACCCGGGATCGTCTATGTCCGAGAACGGGTCGTAGACCATCTTCCTGAAGCCGTCCCTCCATTCCTCCTTCAGGAGGGGCATGATCGTCGATTCGACCTGATCGTGCTCGTACTCCTCCAGGATGAGCGCCAGCCCGTTGACGTTCTCCTTTATCGGAGAGATCACGTCCTTGGTCAGCACCTCGGGAAGGTCATGGAACAGGCCGCTGTAGAAGTCGTTGTATATCTGCCTGTCCGACGCCCCCGCGTCCAGGTCCGCCAGGTACATCATGTCGGCGACCATCAGGGAATGCCCCAGGACCGTGGTCCTGGGCACCCTGGGGGTCCTGGCCCAGCGCTGCTGGAACCTGAGCTGGCCGACAAGGTCGATGAAATCGAAGGTCCCCTCGTTGAGCTCCCTCACCCCGGCCAGATCCCTGTGGTGGCCGATCTGCTCGTTTATCTCGTCCCTGGTCCGGTCTATCCCGTACAGGGAGCGGTTCGAATCGTAGATGAGGTTGAACTCCCATCTCGTCGCAAGGTAATGGGCGGCGCGGATGACCGCGTCCTCCCTGGAATCGCCCGGAGCCGAAAGGTAATCCCGGAAGCGCTCCCTGAACCCGGGATCCGCATCCGGGACCAGGCGGTCGAACTCGCTTGAGACGTAGGAGTTCACCTGCTCCCTCTTCTCGGAGACGATCTTGTGGAACACCTGAGGCTTCAGGTCGGTCAGGACGGACCTCTGGATGAACGAGAACAGTGTGTGCTCGATCAGCCTCTTCCAGTCCATCTCGGAGCCCTCGGACTCCTCGTACTTCCCGAGGACCCATGCAATGGCGGCCTTGTGCGCCTGCTTGTCCAGCTCCGTCAGGTCGACGGGGCGCATATGGTCGTTCCACCTGTGCATGTTCACTGAGTTGAAGAACAGGTAGAGCAGGTCGGCGCTCAGAGCCGCCATCGGATCATTCCTCCCTCAGGTCGATGATCGTCGCGTCTCCGGCAGGAGCGGAGTATCCCTCGTCCAGGATGTAGTAGAACCCTTCCTCGTCCTCCCTGTCCGCCAGGGCGTTCGCCCTGGCGGCGGCCCGGCGTCCGGAAAGGAAGAGCATCAGATAGCCGGCAGCGAACAGCACAGCTCCGACGGCGAACACGGCCTTCATGGAGCCTATCGGATCGAGCACATAGACTGTTATCCCGATAGCCGCCAGCGCCATGCCGGCCGCCACGAGGCACAGGGCGATCTTCGGATCCGGAAGCTTGAGAGAATTCATCTTCGCCTCACTGGGAAGCCTGGATCAGCCTGTTCACCACGAACTTCTGGTCCATGGATGCGAGGAACGGCCCGAGCCTGGGGCCGGCGGGCTTCCCTATCAAGATCCTGTACAGGGCCTTGTAACCGCCCTTCGCCCCTATCGGCGAGGCCTTGGCGATGTCGGAGACCACGCCGGTGATGGTGTCGGCATCCCACACGCAGTCGTTCATCCTCTTCACCAGCGCCTGGAAGAAGACCTTCTCGTTCATCGAGAGGTCGGTCTCCGGGGGCAGAGACTGCAGGACCGAGAACTTGACCATGTCGGGAGCGAACCCGTTCAGCCAGTACCTCACGCAGGAGACCCTCTTCCTGAGCCTCTCGATGTCCTCGGGGGTAGCGGCAGACATGTCTATCGTGCGGCCGAGGACCTCCATCACGCCGTCGAAGTCGGGCGCCATCTGCGCCACGTTCACAAGATGGCGGTAGGGGATCTGCAGGGGCAGCTTGGAGGGCACGTGGTTGTGCTGCGCTATGACATACGCCCTTACGGAGTTCTCCTCGGACTCCGCCCATTCTCCGGCGAAGTACTGCCTCTCCATCCTGTCGTACTCGTCGGCCATGTCCAGCGTCCCGATGCCGGAATCGTAGTCGATGGCCCTGGAGGGATTGACCCTGAGGAACAGGTAGTTCAGCACCTCCGGAGGGGTCATGTTGATCGCATCCAATCCGGTGACGGAGCAGCCGAGGGACTTGTGCATCTGGCCCACTCCCTTCAGCTGGACGAACTCGTATGGTATGGGGTAAGGGGCCTTCCCGCCGTAGATCTCGGCGATGATCCTCTTGCCGGAATCGTAAGAGCCCCCGGCGGCCGCGTGGTCCTTCCCGAACGGCTCCGCAGAGGTCCCGAAGACCATCCACTTGGCGGGCCACTCCAGGCGCCAGGTCAGCTTCCCCTCGCCCTTCCTTATGTCCGCCTTGCCGTGGTGGCCGCAGACGCAGTCGTACTCGACGTAAGGGAACTCGTAGGAATCGAAGATGGGCTTGGTGAAGCGCCCGCACTTCTCGCAGACGGGGTTGTACGGAGCGTAATCGTCCTTCGCTTCTTTCCCCGTGACCTCATGGAGGATCCGGATGATCTCGTGCCTCTTCTCGAAGGTCTTGCCGATGCACTCGGCGAAGACGCCCTGGTCGTAGAGCTCGTGGGTCCAGATGATCTCGCACTTGACGCCCAGGGAATCGACGGCGTCCAGGAAAGGCTGGACGAAGTGGTGGGCGTAGTTCCTGTGCTTCCCGCAAGGGCAGGGGATGCGCGAGATGGGCATTCCGACGTACTTCTCGTACTCCTCGGGCAGGAAGTCATAGCGTTTGCGCAGGGGGTCGAAGGAGTCGATGAGATAGATCAGACGGACCTCCTTGCCCATCGCCTCGACGGCGCTGCGGACCGACTCGCCTGTGATTGCTTCCCTCAAACTGCCGACGTGGATGATGCCCGTCGGACTGATCCCTGTGGCTATCAGGGGATGGTCGCAGGTGTTGGCGACCTCCTCTGCTATGACATCTGCCCAATGCATGCTAATCGGCGGGCTATCGGCCTATGCTTAAAGACGCTTTCGGTATTCTCCTTTAGGAGCGTGCGCGCGAAACGGCGGGACGGGGCCCGGGCCCACTATGTTTTTATACGGACCCGAGATAACCACGCTCTATGGCAAAGAAGAACGACAGCGGATTCCAGTCCTCCGCAGGCCTCATGAGGTACTTCGACACGGAGAACGAGAAGGGAGTCAGGGTCAGCCCCCGCACCGTCATCGGCATCGCCATCGGGCTGATCGTCGTCGTGCTGCTCCTCAACACGTTCGTCCCCCTCAGCTGAAAGGGGCAAGGAGCATCCGAAATTATATGCTCCAGCTAAGGCTTTGGAGCAGAACCGTTCTTTTTCTGATTGTCCGATTCAATCCTCTATCGGCATGACGTCCTGCTGATTCGCTCGCACATTGGTCAAGGGAGCTCAGATGCAGGCTTCCGATCTGCGTCAGGC
>CAVHMZ010000035.1:0-6204 GCA_963637225.1 Segatella hominis | reverse complement strand
CCTCGAGGATGGACTTGACGTTGGCGCCCTGGAAGGTGATGGTCTGGGGGTATCTTCCCCAAACGGCTGCCTTGACCATGTTGGCCTTGTACATGGGAATGTCGAAGGTGTCGATGATGGCCTCGGTGGCGGCTGCGGCCGTGGCGGTGAATCCGGTGGTGTACTCGATACCGGCGTTCATCCTCTCTTCGGGGACGATGACGACGATGTTCTTTCCGTCGGATTTGACCTTGACCTCGGTTCCGTCCCCGTCGTAGACCTGGACGGACTCTTTGATCAGCTGTGCGATCTTGTCGGCGTTCTCCACGAGGGGGATGTCGATCTCCTTTCCCTTGATGATGACTCCGCCGCCGGTCATGGAACCGGTCTTGAGGGCTTTCTCGATGCCCGCCAGGTTGACGGCGCAGGTCCTCTTGGTCAAGGACACGATCTTCTTGATCGCATTGTTGCGCAGCGGACTGATGGCTTCGAGCGGAACATCTTTTGCGATGCGTTTTCCGTAGTCGTCATACAAGTCTACTACGTCCTCGTATTTTGGCATTTCATACCTCCTTGTTCATGCTTTGCTGACCATCTCTGGCCAGCCCCCTTGCGGTTACTGGGATTGCCTCCCAGAATATAAAACGGTAGGAAACCGCACGATTTCCGCATATCCGAGGGGTTTTCTGGCTTTCGCGGAAAACGCCGGAAAAAACGACGTTAAGGGAAAACGGCCCTCATCGTCATATTTAATGATGTCCCCGCATCAAAATCGATGCATAATCATCGCCAGATGAATGCGCATCAAGTGATACGGAGATTTGATTGTTTGCTACCGCCTCAGTCGCGCTTGGCTTTCGGCATGACGGAGACGGCATAGCGCTCGAGATGCGCGGCGAAGGAGGGGATCAGCGAATAGGGGATCCCGAGGGCCATCTCGTCGGCGGCCATGTCCGTCTTCTTCCTGCAGCCGAAGCATCCGAGGGAGATGTTCGGCTTGCCTGTGCACACGGGCACGGCGACGATGTCCTCGCATCCGCATTGGAAAGGCGATGTGGAGAACTCGACCCTTCCGCCCTTCTCGGCGGTGGCGAGGGGCACGACCCAGTATATCCTCTCCGGGATGTCCTCGATGGTGACCACGTCCGGAACGAAATCGGCATCTTTCAGGGGGCATACTACCTCGCCCTTGGTCTTGTACGGGACCACCAGCCTGTCGGATATCATCTTGGCGGCCGATGCGGGGGAGTCGTGCATCCCGATCATGGAGTGGAACTCCCCGGAAGCGACCTTCCCGGGGGTGGGGGCCATCCCGAGGGCAGAGCATCCGATCATGCAGCTCTGGGACTCGACGGGGAGCCTGAACGACTCCCCGGCCCTGGCCCTGAAGATCGCCTGGCAGTGGCTCATCTGGGACACGGGCCCCTCGAAGCCTTCGGGATAGTCCTCGCCCTCTTTCACGAGCTTCACGGCCACGGGCTCTCCCCTGAGCCTCAGGGTGTTCTTCAGCGTCTCCGCATACCTGCGGTTGGTCTCCAGCAACTCTGACATGAACCCGCGATCCGTTCGGATGCGTATAAAGACGGGACCGTTTCCCGGCGAAAATTCAAGGGCGTTAACCCGGGCGGCCGATGCCGCCTGGAAATGAATAAGGGGCGTATGCCCCGGTTTGTCATGGGCGCATGGGAGCCGGCTGCCCGGCTCCGGCGTTCTCCGCATCGGCGACCGCGCCGAATCCGGATCCGACAGCCTCTTCCTCGCCTCCGTCCTCTGCATCTTCCTCCTCTTCGTCCTCTTCGGGCACCTCGTAGAAAGCGTTGACGTAGATGAACGAGCCGACGAGGATCACGAGGACAGCTGCCAGGAAGGCCACGTCGATCATTTCTCTCTTGCTCATTGCCGAGTCTCCTTTGTCATAAGACAGCTGAGCATAGAATTTAGGGATGCTATAAATATTTTAGGTAGTCCGAAAAAGAACGGGGTCACGTGATCTGCGACGACACGAGGTCCTCTACGATGTCAAGGAACTCCTCCTTCTTCTCCGGAGGTATCGTCGCGCCTGCGGCGACGGTGTGGCCTCCGCCGGTCCCTCCCACGAGCCCCGCGGCGGCCTTCATCACGCTCGACAGGTCCAGCCCGCGGTCCACGAGGCCGCGCCCCGCCCTGGCGGACACCTTGGCACCGTCCTCGGAGTCTGCGAAGGCGATGATCGGCACGTCCCTCCTGCAGTCAGGCGAAGACAGCATCATTCCCGCCACGATCCCCACGACGGTCTCCTTGACCTCGGAGCCCGCATCGAACCACTGGATGAACCTCCTCTCCCTCAGGAGATGGTTGTCCCTGATGTACGCCATCGCGGACGAGATGTGCTTCCTGTGGTCCGCCCTGTTCCTCTCGGCATCCCCCAGCGCGCTCATGTCCCCGCGGCAGATGCGCAGGCCCGTCGCCGCATCGTCGTAGCGGCCGCAGGAGTTCAGGACGGTCGCGAACTCCTTGGCGTCCCCCAGCCCGGTGCCCTCGGGCATCCCCGGGAAGGAGTACATCTCGCCGAAGGCCCTGGGCCTCTGGTCCTCGGGGATCAGCCCCAGGACGGCGGATGTCACCCTGGACCTCTCCTCGGCGGACAGGCCGCGCCACGTCCTCCACCTGGACCCGTCCTTCGCCCTGACGCCGCAGGAGTCCAGCAGCGCCAGGCAGGCGCGGGCGTCGTCGCTGACGCCCGGGATCTGCGGGTCGCTCGAGAACTGGAGGTACTGGTTCACCGGGCGGGTCTCCCTGCCGAAGAACCTCAGGTCGCGGTCGATGACCGTCGACCCGCACGAGACGGCATCGTCCAGGACGGAGCGGTTCATGCCCGTCAGGCCGGAATGGCCGGAATCCTGGAAATCACCCACGGCGCCGACGACGGCGAGGTACGAGAGATCCGCGTTCGCAGGGTCCACCGTCTTGGACAGCAGGTAGGTCATCCCCGCGCCGCATATCTCGTAGGACCCGTCCATCCCGTACAGGTGGGGGTTGAGATGGCTGACGCCGCAGAAGCTGTCTAAGATCGTCTGGCTGCTCCTCCATTTCGGGTCCGGGACGTGATGGTCGGTCACCACCAGCCCCTCGCGGCGGAACTCCGACATGTACCCGCTGCCCAGGTCGCATATCCAGACTATGTCGGCATCGTCCTCGTTGACGGCCCTGATGTTCTCGGCGTCTATCTTCTTCTCGAAGGAGATCCTGCGCTCCTTCCCGAGCCTCTCGCAGGTGATGTCCGCTATGGCCCCGGCCGTGATCCCGTCGGCATCGATATGGGTGTATATCGAGACCGAGCCTGCCCCCTTCAGGGCCGCGGCCGCCTGGCGCAGGTCCCGGCCCAAGCGGCGGAGGTCACCAGTAGAAGCAGGCATGCTCCGTCACTAGCCTTCCGTAGATCGTCCCGGCTATCTTCTCGAGGTTGACGGTGTCCGCGCGGTTGTACTCCGTCAGGATGTCCAGCGCGTCCCTGTCGCCGTGCCTCTCCCACATCTTCCAGAGGCGGACAGCCTCGGCGCCGTCCACGCCCTCGATGTCCTCGGCCCTGGATATCCCGAGCTGGATCTCCAGCGGCTTCAGGCCTCCCCTGTACCCCACCTTCCTGGACGCGAAGCGCAGGTCGAACTGGGGGATGTCGAAGTCCACGGACGGGAAGCTGTTCCTGAGCACCGGCACGTCGAAGCAGCTGCCGTTGAACGAGACGATCATGGAGGCCCCGTCCAAGGCGTCGGAGAGCGCTTCGGGGGCCAGGTCGATCCCCTCGGTGAAGGTGTCCGTGCGCCCGCGCCCGTGGACGGTGACCACGGTGACGAGGGCGTCCCTGCTCAGGCCGTCGGTCTCGATGTCGAGGTAGACCGCATCGTCCTTGAAACGGTCGTAGAGCCTCCAGGACTCGCCGCGGGGGAGCATCTCCGCCAGGCCGCGGCAGTCCCCGTCGTCCAGCATCTCGGCCGCCTGCATGAGGACGGCGTCCCCGCGCTTCTTGGCATCGGGCTTCATCGTGCCCACCGAGTCCGCCGAGAGGAAATCGTCCCAGGAGCGCACGCCCTGGTTCCAGATCGCCCTCTCTTTCTTCGCGCCGACGGACGGGAGGATTTGGAATGTATGGGATATCATGGATGCGGATGCAATCGGCGGACAGCTTTTAAAGATGAGGTCTGAAGGCTTCGGCCGGGACGAGCTACCAGACTTCGCGTCGGAATTGCCAGATCGGGGAGGCTGTACTCATCCAACAACATGCGCCTGTTGCAACCGGCGCGGCGGGTAGCTCGGAACCGGTTATATCCCCGAGGCAGGTTGGCGGGCCTCATGAACTGCGTGTACTGCGGAGCCGAGATCCCCGCGCTGTATCCATATTCCATGTGCCCGTCCTGCGGACAGCCTCTGGCCGCGCCCGCGTCCGGTGCCGGGAAGGCGTTCTGAAACCTTTCCCGGCGGGGCCAACTTTAATTCCCCGCCGGACATAACCGCCCTCCGATGAGGGTCAAGGAGATTCTTCCGGGCGTGCGCATCGCGAGCGACAGGTGCCTCATCCTCGATGAAGGGCCCACCGTGGTCCTCGGCGACCTGCACCTGGGCTACGAGCGCGCCCTGGAGATGGAGGGCATGTACGTCCCGAGGACGAACACCGAGTCCATCCGCGATTCCCTCAACAGGATCCTGTGCCGGTACGAGCCCGAGAGGGTCGTCCTCCTGGGAGACGTGAAGCACGACTTCAAGCGCTCCGGGTTCGAAGAGAAGCGCGAGGTGACGAAGATCGTCTCCCTCCTCGGAGAGGCCGCCGAAACCGTCGTCGTCAAGGGGAACCACGACAACTACATCCAGAACATAGTGGGCGACCTGGGGATCCTCGCCGTCGACCACGTGGACGTCATGGGCTACAGGCTGGAGCACGGGCATTCCGACTCGGGCGTCAGGCCGGTCATAATCGGGCACGAGCACCCGTCCGTCAGGATACCGGGCGCGGTGGGCGGAGGCCTCAAGATCCAATGCTTCGTCCACGCGAGGAAAGAGGGCGTGATCGTAATACCGCCGTTCAGCCCCTATTCTTCAGGGAACGACCTGATCCTGGACGAGAAATGCGTCATGGCGCCCGCCCTGAGATCGACCGATTTCGCCTCTGCCGAGCTGTACGGCGTGACCGACATGGGACTCATGGACCTGGGCACCCTGAAGGACCTGTCAGAGGTAAGAATCCGAGATGCTGGATATATCTGCGAAAAGATATTCCCACATCACGCGCACGCGCGTTGTTAGTAATTTTATATACAGGCTTGGGCATCCCATCTCCCAAGGAGATAATCAAAATGTCAATGACTCCTAGAGACAGAGTACTCGCAGCAATGAAACAGGAATCCCTGGACAGGCCCCCCGTGGCCATCTTCACCCAGTCCGCCACCCTCGGACAGATGGAGAAAGTCGGCGCCGCGTGGCCCGAAGCCCACAAGAGCGCAGACCTCATGGCCAAGCTCGGTGCTGCCCAGGCCGACATCTTCGGATTCGAGTGCGTCAGGGCTCCTTTCTGCCTGACCGCTGAGTCCGAGAGGCTCGGAGCAACTGTCCAGGTCGACAAGAAGGATGCCGCCCCTATGATCAAGGCCCACCCCTTCAAGTTCGACCCCATGATGAGCGAGTTCGACGACCCCGCCAACCTCATGTCCCCCGAGGAGTTCATCCAGGGCGGCAGGCCGGCAGAGGCCATCAAAGCCATGGAGCTCCTCAAGAAATCCCACGGAGAGAACTTCGCAATCGTCGCCGGTAACACCGGACCCTTCACCCTGACCGGAAACCTCGTCAACACCGAGAACATGGTCTTCGGAATGATGATGTGCCCCGAGGAAGTCGACAAGTGGGTCGATGCCGTCAACCCCATCGTCACCACCTACACCAACGCTCTGATGGATGCCGGCGCGGATGTCGTCCAGTGCTCCGAGCCCTCGGGATCCACCGATATGCTGGCCCCCGACATGTTCGAGGAGGCGGCCGGATGCCACGTCAGGACCTCCCTGAAGCCCAAAGAGGGCAAGTACACCGTCCTCCACATCTGCGGAGACACCTACCCCATCCTCGACCAGATGGTCAACACCGGAGTCACCGGAATCTCCATCGAGGAGAAGGTTCCCCCAGAGAAGGCGGCAGAGAAGGTCGGCGGAAAGACCGTCCTCGTCGGAAACGTCGGATCCGTCAGGCCCCTGTTCCAGGGAA
>CAVHMZ010000034.1:0-6209 GCA_963637225.1 Segatella hominis | reverse complement strand
GTAGTGGAGCGATTCGGCGGTGATCTGGCGTTCCTTGTACTCGACCTTGTACTCGTAGAGGATACCGTCCAGCACCAGGCGTATCCCCAGGCGGACAGGGGACCCCCTGCACTCCGGAGACGGCCAAAAAGGCACGTACAGCGAGGACGGGATGTCCTCGTCCACGCTCTGGACGATGCAGCAGATCGTCCTGAGGGCATCGATAACGAACGTCTTCCCGGATGCGTTGGGACCGAAGATGAGCGCGGATGTCACGGCATCGTGATCCGAGCAATCCGATCTCAGGACGTTCTGCGTGTGCTCTTTGCCGTTCGTGGTGCTCATGCTCAACGTGACGTCATCCCTGAACGGGCCGTAATTGCCCAACGTGAAATCCAACAGCATCTTCCTGCCGCCTGGCCCTGCTTAGGGCTAGATGAAGATAATATATCGAGAATTATATATTTTTGTGAAAAATCAACAAAATAATAGGTTTCTCGATTGTAAACATATTCTGAATCCCATAAAACTGCTCCTGGAACCGAGGGAGCGACCGGCCGAAATGGTTCCGCCGACCTCGGCGGATCAGGCCCAGAACGGGACGTAGCGCATGTTGCGGGGAGCGGCATCTTCCTTCATGGGCTTGATCAGCCCTTCGCCTACAGCGGCGATAAACATATTGAACCGCAGGTGGACCGGCCACCCCGGCCCGATATAATACAGAATCGCCCAGGCATTAAGGCACGATGGACAGTCTAATGCTAAATCGCTGTCCATCTGAGGTTAAGCCCTTTGTAAAGTTCAGATGAGCAGAGAATCCGTTTCCAATAAGTTCTGATTAAGTTAGACCTCTCGAGTGAAATGATTGTTTTCTCAACGAATCAATTATTTTTCAAATATTATATTTAAACTTAACTTATGAAAAACAATTTTTTCACTCAGGCTAGAATTGCTTTGTTAAGAGGCTGTTAAGATGTTGTTGAGCCTACGATGCGAGCAAATGTGTGACTGCGTCGCAGCCCCATCTCAATCGCATAGTCTCCAGGGAGAAGTTGGAAGGGACGGCTAATCCGCAGGCTGCGTATGTGGCCTTCGCCTGACGGTTGGGCTGGTCCACGACCACGAATCCCTTATCTGTTCTGAGGCACGACAGCCCACGCCCAGCATCTCCGTGACGGACATGTTCGCCTTCAGGGCGCATGACCTGAGCTCCGAATAGCATATGCGAGCGATGACGTCGCACAGGATCTTGACCGTCGTATCTGTCCATTTGCACAGCGGGAGGAGCTCCAGATGCTCCTTGATGGTCTTGAACGCGACATCGATATCCATCCTCCCGAAGTACCTGTCCAGCATCTTGTCCGGCTCGTCTTCTATGTTGGACACCAACACGACGAACCCATCCTTGTTCGTGCGCCAGGTCTTCTCCTTGTCGGTCATGGAGTCGAAGGCCTCTTGGTTGTCCGGGTCTGCGAGCCACTTCGCGAAACGGCTGTCGATCGATGAACAGGAATATCCACTTGGAATAATTGTAAACAACAATGTTTACAAAAATAAATCAGAAACAAATCAGTTTACTTAATGACAACAATCAAGTACCTTCGGGCCATCATATCATTCATGTTCGTCGGAAGGGATGATGAGCTGAGAATCCTGGAGGGGATATGGTCCGGAAGGCCTCCCAAAACCTGTGCGGTCTACGGCAGGAGGAGGATCGGCAAGACCACGCTTGTAGACAGGTTCTGCACCGGCAAGAAGCATATCCGGTTCTCGTTCACCAGCAACACCGAGGAGAACAACGCCGCTCTCATGGACTTGGCAATGGCCCGCTACATGAACCGCGGCGCTTCCGGGCTCGCGACGTTCCAGCAGGCCCTCGATGCTCTTTCCGGGATCATAGCCGAAGACGACATCGTGATCTTCATGGACGAGCTGGCCTATCTCGTCGATACGGCGCCCCACGCGTCCTCCGAGCTGCAGCACTTCATCGACCATTCCCTGAGGGATAGCGATTCCATGCTTGTCGTGTGCAGCTCTGCCGTGTCCAAGATAAGGAAGGAGATCGAGAGCGAAGACAGGCCCCTTTACGGGAGGTTCATCAACCGCATACACGTGAGGCAGCTGCACTACTGGCAGTGCGAGAGGATGCATCCGGAGATGGCCCGCCCGGATGCTCTGAGAACCTACATGATATTGGGAGGATACCCGGCATACCACGAGATCGTCCAGGACAAGACGTTCGGGGAAGCCGTCGTCAACCGCATGCTCGGGCCCAATGCGCCCCTTGCCGAAGAGGCGGTCAACATGGTATCGCTGGAACTGAGCCCCCTCCCCACGATCGAGGCCATCCTCCTGGACATAGCCCAGGGGCGCACCGACGTCAAGAGGATCGCCGAGAAGGAAGGATTGTCAAGGGCCATCTGCGGAAGGTACATCAGGCAGATGGAAGAACTGGACATCGTCGAACGCGTCAACCCCATGGCCGATTCCGACAGGAAGACGGCGATATACAGGATAAAGGACCCTCTGGTCGGATTCTGGCATATGGTCCTGTACCGCAACCTGGACATCGCATCTTCGCCCGACAGGGAAAGAGCCTGCGATGCCATGAACGAAGATATATCCGCGTTCCTGGGGTTCAGGTTCGAGGACGTGTGCGCAGACTACATCAGGAACAGGTTCCTCTGCAAGAAGATCGGAAAGTGGTGGAGATGGACCGATGGGGAGGTATCGGACATCGACATCGTCGCGGAGGTCGCGGACGGCAGGGAGAGCTATGCGATAATGGCGGAATGCAGGTTCGGGAACCGCAAGACGGGCATGACGGCGCTGGAGGAGCTGGAGTTCCGCTCGGGATTCGTGAAAGGATATAACAACATCAGGTTCATGATATTCTCCGGCAGCGGGTTCACGGAGGAGCTCTTGGACGCGGCGGAATCGAGGAGCGGCCTGGAGCTCGTGTCCCTGGACGATCTGTTCCCGGGATGGAGCCGACCGCGGCCGATGCAATCATATCCTTAGATTTCCTGGCATGGCGCATGGGAGCTTACCGCCTGAAGATAGACCTTATGGGTCTGAATCCCCCCTGCAGCCGCACCGTCCTCGTCCCCGACAGCTTCTGCTTCAGGGATCTGGCCAAGGCCATCGACGCGGCATTCGAATGGTGGGAGGGCCATGCGTACCTCTTCGAGGTCTACGACAACGGAGAAAGGGTGCTCGAGATCACCGACTACGGAGACGAGATAGGCACGCCGAAGTGGGAGAACGAAGACATCCCCGTTTCGAAATACATCGACAAGCCCCTCAGGTACGTCTACGACTTCGGCGACGATTGGGTCCACCGGATAACCCTGGAAGGCAAGGCCGAGGACTACGACAGGTCGTATCCGACGCTCGAGGCCTTCGAAGGGCGCTCCCCGCCCGAGGATTGCGGAGGCACGAGCGGATACAAGCATCTCCTCGAAGTGCTGGCCGACCTGAAGGACCCGGACCACAAGGGACTGGGCGCATGGGCGGAGAGCCTGGGGTTCAGGGACCCCGTGCCCGAGGACATCTGCGCCGAGATGTGCGGCATCTCCGAGGACGAGGATTCGCGCGGCGTATGGATGTCGGGCGACACCGAGCTGGGCCCGTACGTCCTTCCGGGAGACTCGTTCTGGGACGACGTGGACAAGTACCGGGGGATCGACCCGGGGCCGGCGAGGCGCATCAGATGCGACGACCCGTTCCCCACATACAAGGCCCTGAACCCGAAGCAGCTCAAATGGTACCTCAGCTGGAGGGCCGCGTGCGAAAGGGGCGAGATCGTCCAGACGGACAGCGGGTATGTATGGCTGTACCTCGCGGAGCTGACCGACGAAGATGATTGGGAATCCGCGATCGGCAAGATGGATGCCCTCATGGAAGCGTTCCGCGGAACCGATGCGTTCGGTCTCGTGGACAGCACGAGATGGGCCCTCAAGAAGGCGCATGAGGTCCTCGGGGACCTGCGCGATCCGTCGCCGTGCTTCAATTGGCAGGAAGCCGCGCGCTACTTCTCGGAAAGCCCTTTGCCCGAGCCGCCCGCCGCTGCGGTCGAGTGCACCATCAAGATGTACGAGAATTACTGCGAAGGCAGAGAGGACGAGGTTGCAGAGCTGATAGGGTATTCCCTGTCTGCCATGGACGCATACTGCAGGAGCGTCCACGGGAAGGACGTCATCAATACATTGTACGAGACGAAATGGGTGACGCACTACGGATGGCTGCCTTCGAGGAAGCCGCGCACGTTCTTCGAGAACACCAAGGGCGACCTTGCTCTGATGTCCATCTCGATCTGCGCCGTTTCCAGGATGTGGAGGATGGATCATCCGCGCGGAGGGCCGCAGGTCAGGCCGGCCTTGGACAAGGAGTTCGTGAACCTGATAGACATGGCCGTGAAAGACTGCGCTGCGGGGAAGCCGTTCGACCCCGACAGGTACGGCAAGCCCGTCAAGAAATGACGGCTGCATCGATCGAAGGAGCCGGAGAGGATGGGCAGGTACGAGCGCCAGATGCGCGTGTTCGGAGAAGAGGGGCAGGAGAAGATTGCATCGGCAACGGTCGGGATCATAGGGTGCGGGGGCCTGGGGACCAGCGCGGCCACCGCATTGGCCTCCGCAGGAGTGGGAAGGTTCGCGATCATCGACCCTGATGTCCCCGAGGAATCGAACCTCAACCGGCAGTACGCCTACTGCAAGAACGTCGACAGCGGGGACATCCGCCCGAAAGCGGAGATCCTGTCGGAATGGATACGCGAAATCGATCCCGATGCGGAAGTCGGGTTCCATATCGGCAGGTTCGATGACGAGACCCGGCATCTCTTCGACGGCTGCGACCTCTTGGTCGACTGCCTCGATTCCGTCTCCGGCCGCATGGAGCTCAACCGCTACTCCGTGGAATCCGGGAAGCCTCTGGTCCACGGCGCCATAAACGGGTTCATCGGACAGGTCGCCGCGTGCATCCCCGGGAAGACCCCCTGCCTCCAATGCATGATGGGCTCCGTGCCGGAGCCCCGCGCCGCGCCCGCGTCCATAGGCGCGGTCGTGTCCGCGATAGGATCGCTGGAGGCCGCGGAGGCCCTCAAGCTCATCACGGGAAGGGCCGGGTCCGCGGGCCTGTTCCTGTCTGTTGATGTAGAGTCATGGCGCTTCCAGACGCTCAGGTTCGAGCGCGACCCGGAATGCCCCGTGTGCGGCCGTCTGTGGCGGCATCCAAATCCCTAATTTCATATAGTTTTGGTATGATATCAGCGCGTGAAGATCTCGACCAAAGGAAGGTATGCCCTCCGCATAATGCTGGACATCGCCCTGCATGACGGGGATGTCCCCGTGAGCTTCAAGGACGTGTCCGCCAGGCAGGACATCTCGGTGAAGTACATGGAGCAGATAGGGTCCATGCTCACCCGCGCCGGGTTCCTCAGAGGGGTCCGCGGATCCCAGGGAGGGTACCACCTGGTCGGGAAGCCGTCCGATTACACCGTCGGGGACGTCCTGCGCGTAACCGAGGGTCCGCTGGGCATAGCTCCGTGCATGGACGACAGCGTCGGCTGCGCCATGCTCGGCAGCTGCATGACCTATCCTTTCTGGGCCAAGCTGAACAAGGCGATTGCGGATGTCGTAGACGGGACCACCCTGCAGGACCTCATCGACGACTACAACCACAACGGGCTGATCTCGATCGGCGCGGGGATCTGAACTATCTAATGGAGCCGGAAGCTCCGTTGCATTCTGACATTCGTGTTCGGCAAGCGAAAGCAATGCTCCCCGCATGTGCCGGTTTGAACACTGAGGGCAACTGATATGGTGCGGGCTTGCGCCCGCGAATAAGGAGGAAAACACCGGCGGAACCTTCCGATCCCGGCCGGCTTGATGCTCAGTAATTGAACATCGCAGAAGAGAGGTACCTCTCGCCGGTGTCTGCCAGGAGCGCGACGATGGTCTTGCCCTCGTTCTCCGGCCTCTTGGCCAGCTGGATGGCCGCCCACACGGCCGCTCCGGAGGAGATCCCCACTAAGACTCCCTCTTTGGCAGCGACCGCGCGCCCTGTGACGAAAGCGTTCTCGTCGGACACTTTGATGACCTCGTCGTAGACCTTCGTGTCCAGCACGTCGGGGACGAAGCCCGCGCCGATGCCCTGGATCTTGTGGGGCCCTGCATGGCCCTCGGAGAGCACGGGGGACCCCTCGGGCTCAACAGCGACCACTTTCACAT
>CAVHMZ010000033.1:0-3268 GCA_963637225.1 Segatella hominis | reverse complement strand
GTACATATGCGATTTGCAGAAATCGGGCCCGGATATAACTACAAGCCCGGGACGTCTGGCCGTGTTCTCCGACCCTCATTTCCACTGCGGCTCCCGGCAGGCTCTGCATCCGAGCTTCCGAAGCCCAACATCCTTTTTATATCGCTCATCTTTGCGACTTCTGATTGCAATGAAAGGCACCAAGGCTTTGGTCACGATGTTGGAGCGCAAAGGCGTCGACACCCTGTTCGGATACCCGGGCGGAAGCGTCATCCCGATCTACGACGAGCTCTACGACTCTGGCCTCAGGCACATCCTGGTGAGGCACGAGCAGTGCGCGGCGCACATGGCCGACGGGTACGCCAGGGCGTCCGGGCGCCCCGGAGTGTGCCTGGCCACCAGCGGGCCCGGCGCCACCAACCTCGTCACCGGCGTCGCCACGGCGTTCGCCGACTCGGTCCCGATGATAGCGCTCACCGGGCAGGTGGGGACAGGCTCCCTGGGCCTCGGAGCATTCCAGGAAGTGGATGCCTACAGCGTCCTGATGCCCATCACCAAGCACAACTTCAGGGTCCTGGATGTCAACAGGCTCCCGCATGCGGTGTCGGAGGCATGGGAGATCTGCCAGACCGGCCGTCCCGGCCCGGTGCACATCGACCTCCCCGTGGACCAGATGAACTCCGATGTGGACGAGTCCGTCCTCGACGAGGAGTACGGGGTCAAGCCCGTGCCGGAGGACCTGAGCGACCTGGAGATGGCCGTCAGGTGGATAAAGGAGGCCAAGCGCCCGGCGATCCTGGTCGGCGGAGGGGCGATAAACGCCTCGGAGGAGGTGATGGAACTGTCCAGGGCGCTGGGGGCGCCGGTGGACACCACCCTCATGAGCATGGGGATCGTCCCATCGTCATACGATCTGTGCATGGGCCCGCTGGGGATGCACGGCAGGATGTCCGCGCTGTCCGCCATGAACGAGGCGGACCTGGTGATATCCGTGGGGAGCAGGTTCTCCGACAGGACCTACAGCCAGAAGAGCCGCATGAAGGACCCCGAAGGGAGGGTTGTGCACATCGACATCGACCGCACCGAGTTCAACAAGCACAGGCATCCTGCCGCGAACCTCCTGTGCGACGCGGCCAAGGGGGTGAGGCTGCTGCTCAAGGGCCTGGCGGGATCCCCGCCCGACGGGGACTGGACCGCCCGCGCCAAGGCCTTCAAGCATGCCTGCGCGTGCAACACGGACTACGCGTGCGAGCCGATCATCCCGCAGAAGGTCATGCGCGAGATCAACAGGGTCCTGGACAGGGACACCATCGTCACAACCGACGTAGGGCAGAACCAGATGTGGGCCATGCACTACCTGAACATCGAGAGGCCCAGGCAGCTCCTCTCGTCGGGGACGTTCGGGACCATGGGGTACGGGCTTCCCGCGGCCATCGGGGCGAAGGCCGCCAGGCCCGGCAGCAGCGTCATTGCCATCACCGGGGACGGGGGCTTCCAGATGGTCATGCAGGAGATGGCCACGTCTCTGGCCGAGGACCTTCCCGTGACCGTGGTGCTCCTGAACAACGGCACCCTGGGGATGGTCAGGCAGTGGCAGAAGCTGTTCTGGAACGAGAGGTACAGCGGCACCACCCTGAAGTGCGACCCGGACTTCGTCAAGCTGGCCGAGGCCTTCGGAGCCGAAGGCATCCGCGTGGAGAGGCCCGGCGAGATCTACGATGCGCTGAAGCAGGCGAAGGGATGCGGCAAGACGTGCCTGGTGGAGGTCATGGTCGACCGCGAGGAGTGCGCCCTGCCCATGATCCCGGCGGATCCCAAGGCACCCCTCGTCAGAGGGCGCTGCCTGTACGGGATGTGAGAGCATGGGCATAGAGGAAGAGGTCCTCCGCCGCATAGTGCCCTCGCCGGAGGCGGCGGCATCCATAGAGGAGCGCGCTTCGCGCCTGAAGGCGACGGTGGAGGAGTACATCGCGTCCCACGGGATCGATGTGGAGGCGAGGTTCGCGGGGTCGTTCTCAAAGGGGACGTTCCTCTCCGATCCCGACCTGGACCTGTTCCTCATGTTCCCCGTGGATGTCCCGAAGGAGAAGGTCAAGGAGATCGGGCTGAAGGCCGGAGAGGACATACTGCACGGGATGAGGATGTACTCCGACCACCCCTACACGAGAGGGTCCTTCGAGGGGCTGGACGTGGACATGGTGCCCTGCTATCACATAGACAGCACGGAGCACATGCTGAGCGCCGTGGACAGGACCCCGTTCCACACGCAGTTCATCAAATCCCATCTGAGCGAGAAGGGGAAGGACCAGGTCCGCCTGCTGAAGAAGTTCATGAAGGGAATCGGGACATACGGCGCGGAGCAGGACTCCAGAGGGTTCTCGGGGTACCTGTGCGAGCTCCTTATCGTGAGGTTCGGGGCCTTCTCGGAGCTGATGAAGGCGGCTTCCCGCTGGAAGGCGGGCACTGTGATCGAGATTCAGGGCAAAGGGTCTGCGATGACGGCCCCGCTGGTGGTGTACGACCCGGTGGACCCCAAGAGGAACGTGGCGTCCGCGGTGCACCTGGACACCCTGTCGCTGTTCATCGTGGCCGCCAAAGCGTATTGCGCCGAGCCGTCGATGAGGTTCTTCTTCCCCGATGCCAGGATCCCCGATTCCAGGGAGAAGCTGGCGGAGAGGGCGGAGCTGCACGGATCGAGGCTCGTGTCCGTGGTCTTCGGAAGGCCGGAGGCCATCGAGGACAACCTGTACTCCCAGCTCTGGAAGACGCAGGCCGCGCTGGAGAAGAAGCTGAACGAGTTCTCGTTCAACGTGCTCCGCGCGGCGCACGGGATGGACTATTCCAAGATGACGGTCGTGTTCGAGGTCGAGCGCGACACCGTCTCCAGAACGTTCAAGCACAGGGGCCCGCCTGTGTCGGTGATGTCGGAGCCGTTCATCGGCAAGTGGAGAGGGAGCCCTTACGGAGACCCGTTCATCGAGGACGGGGCGTGGATGGTCATAGCCGAGAGGCAGTATGCGGATGCGCGGGAGATGCTCCGGGACGAGGCCTGCAGAGCAGGGATCGGGAGGGAGCTGGACTCTTCGGGGATGGAGGTCCTGGGGCACGAGATGACGATATCTTCGGTGGACCCGCTGCTCCTGACGGAGCTTCTGGACCCCAGGCTTCCGTGGGAGCCTGCCGTCCAGGGAAGGCGAGGCCCGGTCCCGGGACGGGCCACCGCCCATTTCTTATAGGGAGTCGCTCATAGGCGCAGTCAGTGGGCCTATGGGCTAGCTTGGTATACTTG
>CAVHMZ010000032.1:0-3597 GCA_963637225.1 Segatella hominis | reverse complement strand
GGGAAGAGCTCCGGCAGCTGCGCCCTGATCGCCATCCAGTCCGGAGCCGAGGTTTCCGCGGGAGACATCAGCCTGGACAATGCAATGGTCCTGGTAGACGAGAAAGCTGTGCTCACCGGATCCATCTCCGGAATGAACGGCGAGGTCTCCTTCAAGAACGTGATGAACTTCGTCGCCTTCGTCCTGGAGGACGACGGCGGAGTCGAGAACCTGTACGTCCTCGGAAGCTTCAACGAGCCCAAGGCCGAGATGGATTCCGAGATCGCGATCGTGAGCGGGACCGTGGACGTGCCTTCGACCGGCCAGAAGGAGTACACCGATTTCGACATCACCGGAATCGACAAGTTCTCCATAGCCGAGTCCGCGGAGCTCACCGTATGCGGAGTCATGACCGCAGACAACGGCCTCGAGATCGCAGGGAAGCTCACCGTCGAGAACGGCGGAGTCCTTTCTGCGCCCAAGAGCAGAGTCTTCGTCACCGGGACCCTGACCGTCCTTGCGGCCGAGACCGGGAAGAGCGCAGGAACCGTCCATGCGGGCACCCTGTTCGCCGGGTTCTCCGCCAGCGACATCAAGACCAGCTCTGTCGGAGCGGCCGCTTCCATCTCTGCGCCCAAGGACGCCGTCAGTGCCGACACCCTTTACATGAAGGCCGGCGCCTCTGTCTCCGCAGACATCCTGTCTGCATTCAAGGCCCACACCGTCTACTACATCGAGGGCGCGGAGCAATTCACCATCTACACGAACGATGCGTCCATGACCGTCGGCAATGCCCTCATCAATCCCGAGATCAAGGGAGCCGAGGTCACAGGATGGAAGGACGCGGACAAGCTCATCGGAGCCGTCGCCTCCGTCGATGCCGAGGTGGACTACTATGTGTACGACATCACGTTCGTCGCAGACTACGGGTTCGCGGACATCTTCATAGACGGCGAGAAGGTCGCCTACGTTGCAGCAGGAGAGGTCAGGTACGTCTCCTCGGACGGAGTTATCCTCAAGGCCGGATCCCACACCCTGGACTGGACCATCAAGAACGGATACGACGGCAGCAAGGCCACCGCAACCTTCGACAAGAAATCCATCTCCAAGTCCTTCACGATCACCACCGACATGGAGTGGGATGGAGTGGTTTACGAGATCGTCCTCTCCGGAGTCACCCAGCAGGAGCCCGTGACCCCCACCGTCGACAACAAGGACGACGGAATGGGGATCACCGACTACCTCCTGATCGTGCTGGTCGTCCTGATCGCCGTCATGGCCGTCATGGTCGCCCTCAGGCTGATGAGGAGCTGAGCGCGGAATCCAACCGTATACGGATCTGAGCTGGTGAAGAGAACATCTGCTCCCGCCGAGAACAGAGAAAGATCCTAACGCCATAACCTGGAAAGAAAACCCCTTGCTGGGTGTCCAGAGCGATCTGGACATCCTGATTCTCACCCCATCCGTCTGCTATAGCCTTCCCGACCAGGTACCATCAATCATCGAGCGGAATAGGCCTATGGCCGGCAGATCGGCACCGATCCGTTCATCCTTCTCCATCCACCGCCACTGTCTTCTTTCATGCGAGATGCCTGCTTGCTCTCGCACGACGTTTCAGACAATGCTCCCCCTCATCCTGTCCACGTCCGGATGCGGCGGATCCAGCCTGCGATAAAGGGATTATATAATTTCAGTACCATAATAATCCTGATATAGATGACCGTTCCGGAAGATGTCAGGAAAGTAGAACGCCCGGCAGGCACCGTCGTCTGCGACGGGAAGGACGGCGTGTACCCGGTGAGGGAGAAGCTGAGCATGCCCTCCTATGTCGATGAGAACGGAAAGCGCCACCGGCCGTCGAAGAACGGCAGGGTCGTCGGCCACATCATAGACATGAAGTTCGTGGAGAAGGGCCCGGCCGGATCCGCGTCCGGGGGAGACGTGGATCTGAAGGACTGGGGCAACGTGGAGATGTTCGACCGCCTCAGCCGGGACCTGCTGGATCTGCTCGAGGAGCACTACACCCGCCAGGATGCCGCGAGGATCTATATCATCGCCATCCTGAGAGCCTCTTACAGAGGGATACCGGACCGCCAGCTCCGGAGACAGTACGAGGAGACGTTCCTGACCGAGATGCTCCCCCGCGTGAACCTCTCGAGGAGCAGCGTGTCGGATTTCCTGAGGAATGTGGGCAGGGCCTGCTCCAGGATAACCCGCTTCATGAGGGCGATGGCCGCCGGCGTGCCGGAAGGGCAGCATGTGATCGTCGGCGGATTGCTGCGCCGGGACGAGGGGCGCGCAAGGTCCGTTTCAGAGATATCGCGCAAGGCCGCCCCAAAGGAATGCGAGGAGACTTTCCTGATGTACGCATACTGCCTGGAAACGAAGCAGCCGCTCTGCAGCAAGGTCTACCCGGGCGACATGGCCGGCCTGATAGCCGTCACGGACTTCCTGGAGGAGTTCCGCATCGAGAAAGGGATCGTCGTGGCCGACGGGGGGCCCGTCGCCGAGGAGCTGAGGAAGGCCCTCGGAGAGAACGGGAGCCCCCATTGCCTCCTGCCGGTCGAGAGGGACATGAAGACCGTCGAGAGGCTCGCTCTCCACGCCTATGATTCGAAAATCGAAGAGGAACAGGTGATCCTGTGCAAGAAGACCTGCGACCCTTCCGCCGGGCGCCCGGCATGGTACTACTCGTTCAGGGACCTGATGACAGCGGCCGACGAGGAGATACGGTACATATCCCGGCACAGGGACGACTTCGACCCGGAGGATTGGGAATCGCGCAGGAAGGGCTTCGGGATGACCGTCTTCGAGTCCGACCTTGAGATGGAATGCAAGACGGCATACGAGGCATACAATTCCAGACGGCTCGCCGAGCTGCTCTTCAGGTGGCCGGAAGGCGCGATGGAGCCGGACGATGCCGAAGAGCGCTCCGTCTACAACATCATAGCGAGCAACTTCGTCGACTGCCTGTCGTCGATCATGGTCTCCCGCATGCTGACGTTCCTGGACAGCCGGGGGCTGCTGAACAACAACACCTACGGAGACATCATGAACCTGATGATCGGGACCAAGATGACCCGCATCGGCGAAGGAGAGTGGAAGATCCGCAGGATAGCCGAGGAGGACGCGAAGCTGCTGAAGAAGACAGGCCTGCTGATCGGCCCCGCCGTCCCGAAGGAGGCCAAGAAGCGCGGGCGCCCCAAGGGTTCGAAGGACTCGGCTCCGAGGAAGAAGAAGACGGAGAAGACAGGCTCTGCCCGAGCATCGTGACCTCTGTTATGGTACCTCAAATGTTATATTATGTTCCGGACTGATTGAAACACCGGTTATTCCGTCAGGAAGCAAATACATGATTGATGAAATTAAAATCTATATTAGAACCCACAACAGGGACATCACCATCGTGATCACAGCTTTGATTTCCTTCTCTGCAATAATATCATACATCTTCCTTTCTGGGAACCCCATTATACCGTCTATTCTTTCTATCGTCTTAATCTTCATACAATTCTGCAAACCAGAATCAATTACCATCGACATTTCGCCCGATGATTGGATAGAATGTGACGACGGTGGTGAATTTGTCTACGATTTACCTGTTGGAACTACACTCAG
>CAVHMZ010000031.1:0-3560 GCA_963637225.1 Segatella hominis | reverse complement strand
CCTGATCGCCGTCATGGCCATCATGGTCGCCCTCAGGCTCATGAGGTCGTGAGCGAACATCACCCCAACGGGGATCCCGGCCATCGGGCAAGACGACATCTGACCCTGCCCGGAAACGGAAAGGATCCTCGTACCGGAAACCTGAACAGAAAACCAAGGGACTTCGGCGTGAGCCGGGGTCCCGATCACCCCCTTTCGGAGATCGCGGCGCGGATCCTTCCCGAGATTCTCCGATGCGCCCGCCGAGAGCCGGACGGCCCCGCATCGCTCTGGCGGCCTGGGCTCGGCGTGAAGCGCCTGGAGCCAGCATTATTATTATCGTGACGGCGATACGCGACCGATGCATGAGGTATCGGTCGTTGTGAGCCTTGTCGATGCGGTCGTCAAGGAGCTTGAGAGGTACGACGTCCTGAAGGTCAACAGCGTCACCGCCGTCATAGGGGACATGACCAATCTCGGGGAGGAGCAGATGAGCTTCGCCTACGAGATCGTGACCAAGGGCACCGTCCTGGAAGGCTCCGAGTTCATCATCGAGCATGAGCCCATAGAGCTCGAATGCTCGGACTGCGGCTACAAAGGCCCCGCCCGGGTGCTGTCCGACCCGGACTTCGACGAGCATGCCGTCCCCGTCCTCTCCTGCCCCGAATGCGGAGGCAGGGTGAGCGTGACCAAGGGGATGTCATGCACCGTCAAATGCATGGATATCGAGGAGGCGGAATGATGTTCAAATACAGAGACGAGGAGACCGCGAAGAAGGTCCTTGACCGCATCGGGAAGATGGACGTGGATGTGAGGCTCATGCACATCTGCGGGACGCATCAGGATGCCATCGTCCGCTTCGGCCTGGAGGAGATGCTCGCCGACGTGGGGGTGAAAATCGCCCAGGGGCCCGGATGCCCCGTGTGCGTCACCACCAGCGGGGAGGTGGCCGACGCCATCACCCTCGCCAGGAACGGCGTCACGGTCACAGCCTTCGGCGACATGATGAGGGTACCCACCACCATCGGGTCCCTCTTCGATGCGAAGGCCGACGGCGCCGATGTGAGAATCGTCTATTCCATCGACGATGCCATCCAGATGGCCAAGGAGCAGCCGGACAAGCCGCTGGTGTTCGTCGGTGTCGGTTTCGAGACCACCGCCCCGTCCACATGCGTGCCTCTGCATAAGGACGGCTGCCCCGAGAACTTCTCGGTCTACAGCTGCCACAGGATCTGCCCTCCGATCATACAGGCCCTCTTCGACCTGGGAGAGAACAGGATCGACGGGTTCATCATGCCCGGCCACGTGGCTGTGATCACAGGCACGAAGATGTTCGAGCCCGTGTCCGCGGCCCACCATGTCCCGCAGGTCATCGCCGGGTTCGAGCCCCTGGACATCCTGATGTCCTGCTACATGCTCTGCAAGCAGCTGAAGGAGGGGAGGTACGAGGTGGAGAACGAGTACACCAGGCTGGTCAGGCCGGAAGGCAACCCCACCGCCCTGAAGCTGATGGACGACACCTTCGACCCCGTGGACAGGGCATGGAGGGGATTCCCAGTGATCAAGAAGAGCGCCCTGTCGCTGAAGCCCAAGTTCCAGGACCACGATGCAACGAAGGTCCACGAGGACATCCTGGCGAAGACCCCCGAGGTGGACGTGGAAGCCAGGGGATGCAGGTGCGGAGAGGTGCTGAGAGGCGTGATCAAGTCCGAAGACTGCCCCATGTTCGGCAAGGTCTGCAAGCCCATGAACCCCATGGGACCGTGCATGGTGTCCGCCGAAGGGAACTGCAGCATCGCCTACAGGCTGGGCTCCAAGAGGCTCCGATCCCATGAAGATAGCGACCGAGACGAAGCTGCTGCCCAGGGTGCTGGTGGTGACCAACGATTCCGCGGCGTTCCTGGTGCAGAACAGGATCGCGACGGCGTTCGAGCTGTTCGGAGGCAGGATGACCGAAGTGAAGAACCTGGTCGCGAGGCTGGACACAGCAACGAAGGACAACGGCTCCAAGCTGTGCGACCTGTCGTTCGGCGTCATATCGACGAAGTACGGGTTCGTGCCGGGGAACTACAACATCATGAGCTATCCCGATGTGATGGACTCCAAGGAAGGGTACGAGGAGTGCGACCAGCGCACCGAGTTCGTGGCGAGGATGTCGTTCATAACGAGGGCGTTCGACATCGTCATCTTCTGCATTCCGAAAGACATGTTCGCCATGTTCCTGGATTACGACGACATCGCGGACGGGAAGCTGATCGCAGTCACCAGCACTGATTTCAAGGATGCCTGCGCGAAGAAGGGATGGACCTGGCTCGAACGGAAGGGGGCGAGGGTCGGGGACGCCAACGCGGACCGCATAATGGAGATCGTCAGGGAACGCTGCGCCTGAACCTCTTCGCTTCCTCTTTCTTGTCCTTCGGGACGCGGAGGGACTCGCGGATCTTCTGGACCGCCTTGTTCTGGGTCCAGGGTTCCATCTTTCCGGCGGCGAAGGCATCTTCCGCGACGGCGGGATGCCTCGTGTATATGACGGCCGCGGCCCAGGCGGCGCCCATCCTGTAGTAGTAGCCGGGATGGTCGCGGGAGACGATGTCGTCCATGAGCATCCTGTCATGGGACCCGTCGCCGAACTTCCACATCCTGGCGACCACGGACACGCGCATGGGATATTCCCGATCTGTATCGATGAGGGACGAGAAGTAGTCCCATGCGATATCGGAGTCCTCTTCCGGGAACGTCCATGATTGGCAGAACGCGTCGCAGACGGCCCAGTTGTCGATGTACCTGAGGAAGCCGTCGCTCAGGGATATCCTCCGTTCGGTGGGCACGGGGGCCTGCGCGATGACGATGCCCCTGAGGATCTCCTCTTCGTGGGACTGAGGCTCTCCTTCGAGGGCCTGCTCCCATCCGTCCCTGATTATGAGGGATGCTATGCGCCTGATATCGGGCATCCTGACGCCGATGATACCATCCTTGCCGGGTAGGAGCTTGGAGTTGAACTCCGCCAGATCGGGATCGGAGGCATCTTCGAGCATCCTGCGGAAGCTTATCAACGGAACCCACGCTCCAGATCCAGGAGCCTCTGCTTCATGGAAGTTCCTCCTGCGTAGCTTCCGATGCCTCCGGAGGAGGGGACTACGCGGTGGCAGGGGATGATGATCGGCAGGGGGTTCTCGGCGCATGCCGTGCCGGCTGCGCGGCAGGCTTTGGGAGATCCGGCCATGACCGCCACCTCGGAATACGTGCGGGTCTCGCCGTAGGGTATCCGGACGAGGGCTTCCATGACGGATGCCCTGAAACCGGTGCATCCATAGGATAACTGGAGGTCGAACTCCTTCCTCTTTCCGCTGAGGTACTCGTTGACCTGCCCGGCGGCCTCCTTCAGGGCTTCGGTCTCGCGGTCCTCCATGGCAGGGAGGTTGCTGTTGGGAAGGTAGAGGCTGGTTATGCATCCGTCGCCGTCCTCGGCGATGCTGACTGTGCCGATGAGGGTCAGGAACGAGGAGATGCACGGGCCGCGCATGAAGGGCGTGACCCGTGTGGAAGTATAAACGTGTGGTTGCTCAGAGAAGGTCTGGACA
>CAVHMZ010000030.1:0-2250 GCA_963637225.1 Segatella hominis | reverse complement strand
GATCTACGATGACGATGTGGACGACGACGCGCTGTCGGAGTCCATGCGGGCTCATGAGTGCGCCATGATCTGCGAGAATATCGATTACAAGTTCGGCGACGAAGTCCGGGAATTCCTGGAATCCGGCAGCGAGGAGGAGGCGCGGAGATATGTCGATGGGATCGTGAAGGCTCTCCTGGACCGCGACATCCCCTGGGCGGACATGCCCGATGAGGCCATGGATTATCGCAGGGCATATGCCGATGCGATCCGGAAGAGGTTCCGGGACAAAGAGTTCGATACTCTGTTCTCGGAGTTCGGCCGCGATGCCGCATGAGCCGTGCCGTCAGTGTCTGTCTTTGTAGTAGTTGATCCCCAGCAGGCTGTGCATGAGGCCCCTGCTCCAATCGTCGTTGGGCGGCTCGAAGCCCTCGGCGGCATCCCAGAGCAGCCTTTGGATCCTCTCCAGCTCCTCTCCGGAGATCCCGGACTCCTTTATCGCGCCGGCGATGTGCTTGATCTTCCTCTCAAGAACCTTGTCCATGAAGTTGTAGAATTCCGTCATCGCGGTGCGGAGGTCGACGTCGTAGTCCCTGTAATCGAAGCTGGTCTTCGAGAACTCGTCGATGGCGGCTTCGAGGTCCTGCACGCTGACCCCGGGCCTGAACCCGAGATGGATCATGTACGCCGCGCCGCAGTGCTTGCATCCCATGGGCTTCTTGGAGCAGTCGCACGTCGCATCGAACTCCCCGTCCCTTGCGCGGCAGAGCACCACCTTCGTCCCTGCATCCTTGAACTTCATGTAGGATGCGGTCGGCGACAGCTCGACCTTCTCGATCAGCGCTCCTTTCTCCAGGAGCTTCGCGGCGGCTTCGTATGTGCGGTCTCCGAGCTTGGCTCTGAGCGTCAGGGAGTTCTCTTCGGGCATGAGGGCTCATCGGAGCCATCCCAGATAAAGGCCGCCGTGCCCGGATGAAGAACAGTATATCTATCCGTACCATTGTGGGAGTCAACGGCCCCGTGGGGTAGTGGATATCCTGTTGGCCTTCGGAACCAACAACTCGGGTTCGAATCCCGGCGGGGCCGCTGTCAGGAGCCTTCCGGTTCCCTGCGCGGCAATAAGGGCATAAACGGTTATATTTATATAGAAGTTCTAACATAAAGTCCCTCAGTATTCCAATCAAGGAAGATATGGAGGAACAAGAATGGGTATGGGAAACGCACCTGTGATCATTCTCAGGGAAGGAACCAAGAGAGACAAAGGAAAGGATGCTCAGTTCAACAACATCACCGCGGCCAGGGCCATCTCCGACGCAGTCAGGAGCAGCCTCGGCCCCAGGGGTATGGACAAGATGCTCGTCGATTCCGTCGGCGACGTGGTCATCACCAACGACGGAGTGACCATCCTCAAGGAGATGGACGTCCAGCACCCCGCGGCCAAGATGCTCGTCGAGGTCGCCAAGACCCAGGACGCAGAGGTCGGGGACGGGACCACCACCAGCGTCATCCTCGCCGGAGAGCTCCTCAAGAAAGCCACCGACCTGATCGACGCCAATGTCCACCCCACCATCATCGCAAGCGGATACAGGCTCGCCAACGACAAGGCCCAGGAGGTCCTGAAGAACGTGGCCATGAAAGTGTCCATCAAAGACACCAAGCTCCTGAAGCTCATCGCCGAGACCGCCATGATATCCAAGCAGGTCAACAGCTCGAAAGAGTACTTCGCGGACCTCGTCGTCGATGCCGTCAAGACCATCGCCGACAAGGACAAGGACGGCAACTACGCGATCGACCTCAAGAACCTGCAGACCGTCAAGAAGGCCGGAGCCAAGATGGAGGAGTCCTACGTGGTTAAAGGGCTCATCATCGACAAGGAGCCCGTCCAGGCCAACATGCCCAAGACTGTCGAGAAGGCCAAGATCGCCCTGATCGACGCGCCCTTCGAGGTCAAGAAGACCGAGATCGACGCCAAGATCCAGATCACCGACCCCAACCAGCTCTCCCAGTTCATCGCCGAGGAGGAGAAGATGCTGAAGGACATGGTCGAGAAGGTCAAGGCCTCCGGAGCCAACGTTGTCTTCTGCCAGAAAGGCATCGACGACCTTGCCCAGCACTTCTTCGCCAAAGAGGGCATCTACGCCTGCAGGCGCGTCAAGAAGTCCGACATGGAGAGGCTCGGAAGATCCACCGGCGCCAACATCATCAACAAGATCGCAGAGATCGACGCATCCGACCTCGGATACGCCGACCTCGTCGAGCTCAAGAAGATCG
>CAVHMZ010000029.1:0-4449 GCA_963637225.1 Segatella hominis | reverse complement strand
CGTCATATGCGGCTCCGCCGAATACGCTTACGCCCGCCCCGACGGAGTCGTCGTCCTGCCGATCACGGCCATGAGAGAGTGAGCTTCATCAACATCGTAGTCGGTTGCCCCCGTTCGACAAAGATCGCATCGGTTCAAAGCCCGTGATGATAGACGCGGCCGCGGCTATCAGAACTTTCCGAGAAATATCGCGTTCATGAATCCGCAGAAGAGCAGATGTCGCAACAGAATTCCTTCCTGAGCGGTTTCTGACCGCTGGACGACCGAGAAGCGGTTCCATGAGCGCGATCATGATAATTTACTTTAAGTTGAGTTGTCTAAGAAAGATATATAAAATCCATTGCTCAATTTTATCCCAACGGCGGTTGCAACGCAAAGTCGCGGCCGTCGTGACCGGTTAAATGTCCGGGGATTGATGAAAATGGAAATGAAAAACGGTGGCACCAGCAGGATGCAGGCGAGCAATGAAGACATGGTTCTCGCACTGGTAATCCTGATGGTGCTGGTAATGGGTGTCGTTACCCTCGCGACCACGGACCACCCTATTGCGGATAGAGGTGTGGAAGCGACCGGAGGAAACACGACCTCCGATGATGGATCGGTAACAGACTCTGATGATCCATCATCTAAGAAATCGGAAGAAACCAAGATAGAAAAAGTTTTCCAGGGCAAGCTCACTATCGGGAAAGAAACGAAAGAGTATGTTTCATTCGATGATGCAATTGCGGAAGCGAAGGAAACAGAGGACAAGAAGATCACTTTTGAAAGCGATTCCTCTTTCGGCAAAACGAAGGACGTGTCGGCAGACGATTGGGGTTATTATGATGTCTCCGGCTTGACGATAGACCTTGGCGGGCACACGGTCACGATAAAGTCGAAAATGGCGCTCGTCCTGACGGGAGCTGAAGGGTTCACAGTTTGCAATGGGAAGCTCGAAGTCGTGAAACAGACAGAGACCAAATACATCAGCTATGCAATGTTCATCGGGAGCAATGCCTGTCAGGCGAAATCCGGAGATGTCGTTCTGAAGGACCTCACGATGCATGGCGGCGTGAACATAAGGAATGCCGGCTCAGTCACATTGAGCGGGATCGAATATGTCGGAGAGAACTACTATTCCGTATGGGCGCAGAGGAATGCCGATGTGGTGATCGATGACGGAGAATACAGGACGACCGGCAGTTCAGTGATTGCTGCAGGAGAATCGGGAGACGAAGATGTTGCAGTCAAAGTGAACGGAGGAACCTTCGAGATCGGGGATGGAAAGTCGCTGTTCTGGACAGGAGCGGGATTCGATCTCGAGCTTTACGGAGGATTCTACTACGCAGAGGGCGGCGACACCGGATCGAAGCTGAGGACAGAACTCTCCAGCCACCTCCCGGATGGTTTCAAGGTCGTCGACACCGTCAATGGCGGAATCGAGGGTTATACAATAGTCCCGGAGGAAGTTCCTGACGATGCGGTTGCATCCGTCACGATAAAGGGGGCTGTCGATTACTTCAACGATCTGAGATCCGCAGTTTCTGCAGCTCAATCGCTGGATTCCGGCAATTCTGCAATCATCACACTCCTGGAGGATACATCGTTGACGGGCACGCTCTCTTTCACCAAAGCAGGAGAATACACCCTCGACATCGGAAGCCACAGTATCGCATTCACTGGATCGGGGTATATGGTGACTGTCGGGGGGAACGAGCCTCCGCAATATCCGATCGACACGATCAACACATCAGCGAAACTGACCATCCTGGGATCTGGAACCATCGATGCCCAGAACGGAACCGTGTTCAGATCATACGGAACGATGGTGTTCGGCGCAGACGGCACCGGTCCGACTGTCGCCTACGGCAGCACCGCCTCCAACCATTCGATCTTCAAAGTCGAAGAAGGCTCCAGCCTGGAGATCGACGGGGGAAGATTCAGCCTCAAAGCCGATAGCTGGAACAAAGTCACCAGGATCGTGCAGAATTATGGGACCCTGACGATTGACGACGGGACATTCGATGGCGACATCGAACTCTGGATATACAGCGATTCGACTACAGACTACACCTCGACGGTGATCATCAACGGAGGAGACGTCCGCAGCTTGATGATTATGGAATCCGACGTTTCCGGAACCCGGTACGAGAAGATGTCCAGCCCGACGGGGACGTTCTCCAGGGTGGCAGAAGCCTCTATAACATCCGGAGGGTCGACAGTCCACTACACATCCCTCAAGGCTGCGGTGGAGCGCGCGTCTGAAGGAGATACCGTCAGGATACTGAAAGAAACCGGTTGCGCCGACAGCCTGAACAGCAAATCGCTGAAATTCGAGGGCGAAGAGCTCCTGATCCACCGGGCTTCGTCAGGAACGCCCAGAGCCGCCACCTGCACAGAATCCGGGCTCACGGCCGGATCGACGTGCTCCGTCTGCGGCGCGACCCTCGAAGAACAGCAGACGATTCCTGCCAGGGGGCACTCCTGGGGTTCCGGGAAAGTCATCTCCGATGCATCGGAGCGCTCCGCAGGGCTGAAGATATACACTTGCGGGAACTGCGGGCAGACGAAGACAGAAACGATACCGAAGCTGAGCTGCAGCCACGCGTGGGACTCCAGAACGGTCGCCGCAGATGCCACCTGCGGCTCTCCGGGCACGAAGACGTTCGCCTGCACCAAATGCGGCGAGACAAGAACCGAATCCATACCTGCCACAGGCAACCATTCCTGGGATGCGGGGACGGTTGTCAAACAGCCCAGCCTTGTCGAATCTGGAATCATCGAGTACAAGTGCGCTGTCTGCGGGCAGACCAGGACTGCGACGATGGATCCCAAGAAGATCGAGATCAAGGATGACGACGGCGTGAAGACGACCACAGACACGATAAAGACTGTCGAGACCGCCGAAGACGGGTCCGAGAAGATCACCGAGACGACCATCGTTTCGAAGGAGAAGGACGGAGAGGTCGTGGAGAAGACAGAGACCACCAAGTCGACTGCCCGGAAGGACGGGGCCACGGTCATCGCCGAGATGAAGGTGACCGAGAGGGGCGAGGCCAGGACCGAGATCATGGCTGTAACTGTTGAATCCGTGGACGGGAACGTCAAGACCGAAGTGGCAGTCTCCGACGGATCCGCGTCAGGAATCAATACGGTCATCGCCGGCGAAGTCACGGAAGAATCTGTCGCTCACGCGATAAAGCAAGCCGAGATGGCCGCCGAGGCCATTGCAGAAAAGGTCTCCGGCGTGTCCAAGAACATCTCCATCTCCAATGGCACCGTCACGCTCTCGGCAGCATCCTTGGGCGCTCTAGCCGATTCCGGAACATCCATCACCATCACCGGAGATGCCGGAGGGATCGAGATCGACAGCGGTGCCGCGGGAGCCATGACGAACCGGAAAGAAGATGTAACGATCTCCATCTCGGAGAAGAAGACGGGACTGACAGATGCCCAGAAGAAGAGGGCGGGCTCCAGCAAGGTCATCGAGCTCAGCGCCAAGTCTGCCACCCAGGACTTCCACGAGCTCGGAGGCAAGGCCAAAGTCAAGATCGACATGACCGGCATGGCCTATGAGAATCCGGCAGTTTACTGGCTGAAGGACGACGGCACGGCTGAAAGAGTGGATGCAGAGTTCGGTGAGGGCTATGCGACGATAGAGCTGGACCACCTCTCGCTCTATTTCGTGTGCGAAGGAGATGTTTCCGAGGATCACGCCGTCCTATATGCGGTCGCCATCGTTGCAGCCATTTCCATCCTGGCCGTGTCCTGCACCGTGATCCGCAAGAGGAAGCCTGCCTGAGACGTCATCTCACAACATACAGAACGAGGCGGCGGCCGGCAATCATTCCGCCAATCGCCCCTTCGGGCCACCGTGCATACCTTCCGATGAACGGTGGCCAAACCCCTTTCCACGCATCGACCCGACGTTCAATAGGGGGAATACGATCCTCGCCCCCTCCGTATGCATAATCGGTTCCGCCCGCCCTCGAGTAAAATTAGAACATTCCTAACGAGTAGAACTATACTAAACCCTCGGTTTTGAGTCGAGATGAGTCGTTTTCTTGATTTTGAGCTCGTTTCCTGTCCTTTTCATCATTCTTTTGCGCAACCGGCCCCGATCCAGGATTTGAGAGCCTGCCGATTCATGAGATGCAGGGCTGTCTTCAGCCCGTTTTTCGATAGGTTCTCGCTCCGATCGGTACGGAATTCAGAGATCCGGTGAACCTTCCGGATTCGCATATAGTGTCATTGATTAAATCTAAATATAACTATACAATAGGGCAGATCATGGCGGTTCCGGAGGGAGTCAGAAGCGCAGAGAGGCCCCCGAACACGGTGGTCGTGGCGTACGGGAAGAACAAAGACCGTTACGCGGTCAAGGCCCGCGAAGGGTGCGCAAGGGTTCCAGGGAAGAAGAACCCCCAGCCCAAGAACGGCCCGACCATCGGCCACATAGTCCCTGCGAAC
>CAVHMZ010000028.1:0-3930 GCA_963637225.1 Segatella hominis | reverse complement strand
TTGTCAGGTTGGTGGTCTTTCCGAACCTGCGGGGGCGCGTGAACAGATAGACTCCGTCGTCTTCGGCATCGATAAGGTCCTTTATCAGGAGGGTCTTGTCGACATAGTACCTGTCCTTCTCGCGCATATTGGCGAAGGAATGTCCCCCGAGGCTTACCTGCTTCATCATCTCTGACAACTCGTCGCAGGTTGATAATCCCTTGTCCGCGGCGGTGATGCAGCCCCTCTCAGGATTCCCGAGGCCCTCGCGGACCTGCGTGCGCTCCCTGTCTGCATCTCCGCGCCTATCGGAGGCGACAGTCTCCATTCCCTATCCATTGCGGCCCGGGCCCTCGGATGGCTTGCCGTTCGATCCCATGGAAGGAGCTTGCGCCTCTTGGTATAAGCATCTTCGCTGAGCTCTCCGGGGACGTTCCCCTTCTCCGAGGCGCAGAGCGGAAGCTCCTGCCGAAGCTGAACGTCACAGATGGATTATGATCCCGCCGTACCTGTCGTCGTATTCCGCCATCAATGGGCACCGCTCTTTGAACGAAGAATACGTTCCCAGGCCGTCCAGGCGGATCTTGTGGTCTATGCATATGGCGGATCCGTAATCGTGCCTCCTGACCACGATGAACTTGTGGCTCGGATTGATGTGGACGAAATACTTCCCGTCGGCGAACGCATCAGACTGTATGGTCTCCGGCGACAGCCTGGAAACCGTGCACTTGACCTTTCCCGCGGCTTTCTTCATGCCTTCCGGGAAGCGCATCTCGGGCATCCCGGGGGCGATCACGCACTGCCCGTAGACGGAGTGCGGGTCGAACTGCGCTTCGCATCCCTCCGCCGCAGGGGCCTGGACCACGTACTGGACCCTGGCCGGCGCTTCAGGTGCTGCGGCAGGCTCCATGCCCTCGGAGAACAGCTCCACGCCGCCCGCGTCCGAACTGCCCTTGCCGTCGATGACCATCCTGCTCTGCTCCAGCCGCCTCTCCAGGTCCTTGATCTTCTCCTGAAGGGAGTCTATGATCCCCTGGTTGCGGCTCTTCGCCTCTTCCTGGGCCTGCTTGTACAGCGTCTCCCTGAAACGGTCCTCGAATATCCTCTCGTACTCCCTCTTGTTGGCCTTCCAGAGGGTGTCGATGACCTCGTTGCGGATGCCTTCCCCCAGGCCCATGATCATGGCCGATGTTATCTTCCTCAGGGGCATCACGTAGTAGACGTTGTTCCACAACGTCCCCGAGCAGAACCATACGTCCCCTTCGGCCACCGCCTCGCCGTTGTACTTGCGGTCGATGAATGCGATCACCCCGCCGATGCTGGATACGATGTTCTCCTTCCTCGCGTCCAGTCCGAACCTCAGGACGTACAGCTTCTTGACTGCCTCTTCGTACACGTCGGGGTCGATCCTGTAGCCGGTGAGGCCCATCTCCTTCTGGTAGTCCAGGATGTTCTTTTTCTCATCCATCGGTAATCGACCCCCTCGATGGCGGTCGGAGACGACATGGACATGAACGGAAGGTCGTCCAGCAGATAGTAGACGTCTGCGGCGCGCTTGCATTCCTCGTTGTAGACGTCATTGAACGCCGCCACCTCCACCCTCTTCCCGGCGGACTGGACCTTCTGGATCGCGGGCACGAAGTCCCTGTCCCCGCTTATGACTATCGCAACATCGAAATGGTTCATCAGGGCGTGCTCCAGCATCTCGCAGGCGAGGGAGACGTCCACCTCCTTCTGCTCCACCTTGCCGTCGCGGATGACCATGGACTCCCTGGCGATCACCCTGAACCCCTGCTCGCGGAGGCTGTTGTGCATGGCGATGGTCTCGTCGTCCCTGTTGGCGAACATCTTCCTTGCATCGAAGACGTAGGCTCCGATGAGGTCGCGGGAGCCGACCAGTATCTGGGTGAGGCGGTACAGGTCCAGCCTGCAATGGTCCTCCATGAACCTCATGCTCTCGTAGATGTTCCTATAGTCTATGAATACCATAACGCGGCTGTAGCTGTGCTCTGCAAACAGGGTCATCGCCGCTCTGTATGCTCATGCCGATTAAATAACCGTTCATTTTTTGTCATAGCAGCAGGATAAGGCCTCCGAGAGATACGATGCCGGGACCGTCGAAGAAAAAGAAGAAGGACTTGAGCGAGCTGGTCGACCAGAGCCTCGAAGGCCTCAGCGACGAGGAGAAGAAGAGCTTCCAGATGATGGCCATCCAGAGCGGGTTCAGGCCCGCGGCGGTCTCGTCCGGCGCTTCCAAGTCCCAATCGGAAGACGAGGACGAGCTCGATAATGTTATCGAAGAACTGAAAACCGCGAAGAAGGAGCTGGAGAAGGCCCGGAAGGAGATAGACAAGCTCAGCAAGGACCTGGACAAGCAGAGGGAAGCCGCCGAGAAGTACAAGCCCTACAAGGAGCGCTTCGAGAAGAAGAACGAGGAGCACAAGGCGGCCCAGACCGAATGCGAGAGGCTGAAGAAGGACAATTCCGCCCTCCGCCAGGCCAACGAGAGCCTCTCTAAGGAGAACAAGTCCCTCTCCAGGCCCCAGGACGAGGCGCCCTCGATCGCCAGGAAGGACCTGGAGAAGGCCCGGAAGGAGAACGACAAGCTCTCCTCCGAGATAGATGGCCTTCGGGACGAGAACTCGCATCTGAAGTCGGAGAACCTGGATCTCAGAGAGAGGCTGGACGAAGCCGCCGGGAAGATCGGAGCGCTCGAAGCCGAGATGGACAGCCGCAGCGGGAAGAAGGACCTGGTCGGAACCGTGTCCCGCCCGGAGCCCGCGGTGCTGGAGTCCGATCTGTTCACCAGGCCCCGCTACAAGGCGGTCATATCCATAGACGGGACCAAGATGACGTTCACCCCGGACATCAGGGGCGGAGCCGTCTGCTCCGAAGGAAAGATACGCCTCCCCAAGCTGGAGAGCTACCTGGACTTCCATGGGCCGGCTGATTACAAGGCATACTCCGCGGACGGGGATGCCATAACGATATGGATCGAGTGACATCCTGCCGGTTTCTCCGACCATGTGACTACTATATTCATATAGTAGTAGACATTTGTCTAAATCATGGCGGAGTATACCGTTGAAACGGCGAGCAAGAAGCTTGATGAGCTGACGAACAGATGCCTGATGGGAGAGAAGATCACCATCAGGACGGGCTCAGGCAACGCAGTGCTGATCAACGAGAAGGATTGGGACGACCTCGTCGAGGCCATGGTGCTCCTGACGGTGCCCCACATCACCAAGCCCGCCAGGATGGAGGCCGCGAAGATCGGGATCTGACGCCAGCAACTAAGTGCATACACCACAGGCATGGGGGCTCCGGCCCCCCTGTCTCCTCGAAAACTACCTCTGCAGTTCTTTATAATCAGAAGCTCATCACGTGGCCATGGAGCAGATGAGATATCCTGTCGGGGTGTACGATTTCAAGGCCCTGGTCACTGGAGAATACTACTTCATTGACAAGACCAAGCTTATCTGCGACCTTTGCGGAGTGAAGAACCAGACTTTTCTCTTCACCCGCCCCAGGCGCTTCGGGAAGACCCTGAACCTGTCGATGATCGACCGCTTCTTCAATATCGAATATGCAGATGAAGACGACATCTTCGAAGGATTGGAAGTGTCCAGATGCGACCGCTGCCGCCCATACAAGAACGCATATCCTGTGATCAGACTGAACTTCGGAGACCTTTCCGGTGAATCGGAGAAACTGTTCCGCAAAAGCTTGAGAGACATGATTTCGTGCACGGTGAAAGATCTGAGCGGTGCTTTGAACTCAGATGCTCTCGACGATGATGACAAAGACTTCCTGAAAAGGTGCGTTAAATCAAGCCTGGACGAGATTCAAGAACGCAAAGCCATCAGGATCTTATGCGGACTGTTGAAGAAGATATACGGCAAAGACGTTCTGATCCTCGTCGATGAATATGACCATTGCATGCAGGACATC
>CAVHMZ010000027.1:0-16089 GCA_963637225.1 Segatella hominis | reverse complement strand
ATACATAGAATCTGTCAAAGTCAAGGTCGATCGCTTCGCTGTTCAGCATGACGGTTTCCTCTACAGGTTCGAAGAGAACATATGTGCTGATTGTGGATGTTCCGGTCTGGAAGTCGACGCTCTTGCGGTATCCATCCATGCGGCATCCGAACCCGTCATCGTATGCAACTTCGATCCCGATTATCTCGCCTATCGTCGGAATCCTGTCCAAATTCATGACGACGAATCTGAGTTAAGATATATCAACCTAATACCCGGTTGAAACGCAATGGGCCGCTACATCGGTCGAAGAATGGCGGAGAAAAAGTAAGAAGGCCCCCGAAGGGGCCCGGGCACAGCCATTTTCAGATGTATTTTATAAGGTCCCTGAGGGCGGCCTCGGAATCCTTGGCCTTCACGACTCCGGACGCCAGCAGCACTCCGTCGGCTCCCAGGTCCATCGCGGCGCGGACATCTTCTCCGGTCTTCACGCCGGCTCCGCACATCACGCGGATGTTCCCGTCGACGGAACGGACGGCATCGGCCGTCCCGGAGACTATCCCCGGGTCTGCCGATGTGACCGAGACGTCCCCTCCGATGAGTTCGGGTGGCTCCACCGCGATTATGTCCGGCGAGAACGCAGCCAGCTCCTTGGCCTTGTCCACGCTCTCGGCGCAGGCGCATGTGACGATGTCGAGCTCCCTGCACATGCCGATGCACCTGCCCACTGCTTCTGCGGGCTGCCTGTGCTCGGAATGGTTGATCAGGGTTCCCTTCACGAACGCGGAATGGAGCAGGGAGGGCGTGATATACCCGGTCCCCGAACCCGGGGGCAGGGGATCGACGTTCTGCGAGTAGACCGGAATCTCCAGCACTTCGGAGAGGATTGCCAGGTCTATCACGGGCGGGCATATCGCGATCTCGACGCCGGACTCCTTCGCCACCTTCTGGCAGGTCTTGGCCAGGGTGGCGGCCCGGAGGCCCTCCACCTCGGCATAGACCTTGAAGTTGACGATGACCGTGGGGGCTTTCTGCATCGCCCTCACAGATCCTGGAACCTGGAGGTCAGCTCTTTGAGGACCTCGGGCCTGGAAGTGTACTCCATCTCCTCGGGGCCGAGGATGGAGGGCATGAAGGGCCCCTGGCTCCTCATGAACCTGCTGGCCTTGATGGAGTTCTGCCTGGCCAGGTCCCATGTCTGGTTGCCGAAGAAGTCGACGGGTATGTGCTCGCCGTTCTTGGCGCCCATGGGCTCCAGTCCCTGCAGCTTGCCCTCGTTGAGCTGGAATCCGAGGCAGCATATTCTCGGAGGCCCGTCGAAGTAGACGGGGTCGGAGTCCTCGGGGGAGCAGGGGTAGAAGGCGCCGTAGTGCGAACCCCTCATCCATCCGGCCACGAGCATGGTGGTGTTCATGAAGGGCTGGAGGTACTCTCCGACGGAGGGCAGCCCGCTCTGGGCGCGGCATACGCAAACAGGATCGTCCTTTCCGATGTACTTCCCGGCGGTCAGGTTGAGCTTGTCGGTGGACACGACGCAGGCGGGGCCGATGCCGGCCCTGGAGTTGATCCTCTTGATGGCGTACCTGGAGGTGTCTCCCAGCAGGGACAGGATGCTCAGGGTCTCCTCGGGAGACTGCATGACGACCTTCTTGTGCCCGATGACGTCCTGGATCTCGACATCGAATCCCTTCTTGGCCCTGGCGTCGACGACGAGGCCGGTGGTGGTGAAGGGGTCGAGGAAGATGCGGGACAGGGGGAGCGAGTATGCGGAAGGCTCGGTCTTGTCGGCCATGAAGAACATCAGGGGCTCGGATCCCCTCTCCTCGAAGGACATCTCCGCAGAGCCGGGCCCGGCTCCTTTGACGTTCCCGGAGAAGGCATCGGTCAGGATGTCCTGCCCGGCGGCGTAGAGCTTCATGGACTTGGCGATCTTGGCGGCCTTCTGGAAGCACTCCCAGGCGGCTCCGTGGACGTCCTTGTTGCCCTCTCCCTTGTAGTGGGTCATGTAAAGGTTGATGTCGTCCCCGACGCGGGTGACGTAGAAGTCCTCGATCACGCCCTGCTTCTGGGCATCGGCAAGGATGTCCTTGGATGCCTGGAGCATGGAGGGGTGCGGCCTCGAATGGCCGACGACGGATCCGACATCGGCTTTGATTACAGAAACTGTGACTTTCTCTGCAGACATGATTACACCATATCCTCTTTGGCTCCCCTAACACGCGAGTTATAATAAAGGGTAGGGTCGGCCTTTCCAGGCGAACCACCTGTCTCCGGCTGTTTTCAATCAGAAAACGATGCAGGGATGCGTTCTAAGCGCCTCAGAGCGCGCCTTTCCCGTCGGGGAGAACTTCGTCGCAGATAGACTGGATGTACCTGTTGAACATCATCCCCTTGGACTTCGCCAGTGCGCGGATGATGTCCGTGGTGCCCGATCCGTACTGGGATGCCTTCTTAACCCTCTTCTCCAGGCACGGATACCCCAGATAGCATGCGGCATCCTTCAGGACCTTCTTCCTGGACTGCATGTCGGCAGGCTTGAGGTCGGCAGGGTCCACCAGGGCGACCTGCTCCAGCACGGCATGGTCGAGGTAGGGGTACCTCAGGTCCTTGCCGAAGTGCTTGGCGATGGACATCTCGCACGGGACGGACACCTCCATCAGCCTCTTGACGCCGTCTTTCACGTATGCGCCGTAGTCGCAGTCTGCGCATTCCACGAGCTTGGCGCAGCCCATGAAGTACTCGTCGGCGCCCTGGCCCGATAGGATCACGTCCTCTTCCGAGTATTCGCAGACGGTGAAGAGCTGGAGGTCGTAGGAGATCGTGAACGGGTCGCAGGTCTTCGTCGCGGCGATGAATCTGCGGATCTCGTCCTCCAAGGTGTCCTTGGAGATCCTCAGCTGCTTCCAGGGCAGCCCGATCCTCCGTGACAGCTCCTCTCCGGCCCTCACGTCGAAGGATCCGTCGGAGCCGCAGGTGTAAAGGGAGACCGATTCGGCGTACTCGCCGGCAAGGCACGAGATCAGCCCGGAGTCCAGGCCGCCGGAGAAGGCCACTCCCACCCTCTTCCCTTCGGAGGCGCGCCTGACCGATTCCCTGATGGATTCTGCCAGCTCCGGGTACTTGAACTCCATGCTTATACCGAACGACGCGATGCTTATCAACCTGCCGAGGGACGAAAGCCGTTTTATCGGTGCCGCGGTTATCCTGCAGGCATGACAGGGACAATGAGGCTCGTCCTCCTCCGCCACGGGGAGAGCGAATGGAACAGGCTGAACCTTTTCACCGGCTGGACCGACGTGGAGCTGTCCGAGAAAGGCCGCTCCGAGGCGGCATCGGCAGGGGAGCTGATGAAGGCCGAGGGCCTGGACTTCGACATCTGCTACACTTCGTTCCTCAAGAGGGCCATCCACACGCTGAACGGGGCCCTCCAGGCCATGGACAGGGAGTGGCTGCCGGTCGTGAAGGCGTGGGAGCTCAACGAGCGCCACTACGGCGCCCTCCAGGGGCTGAACAAGTCCGAGACCGCCCAGAAGTACGGGGAGGAGCAGGTCAAGGTATGGAGGAGGTCCTATGCGACTCCTCCGCCGGAGCTGTCCCCGGACGATGAGAGGAACCCGGCCAACCAGGAGATGTTCCGCACCGTGCCGAGGGGATGCCTCCCGCTGACTGAGAGCCTGAAGGACACCGTCGCCAGGGCCGCTCCGTACTTCGAAAAGGAGATCAAGCCCAGGATGCTGGCGGGGGAGAGGGTCCTCATCGCCGCCCACGGGAACTCCTTAAGGGCGCTGGTCAAGGTGTTCGACGGCCTCGGCGATGACGAGATCACGGGAGTGAACATCCCTACCGGTGTGCCTCTGGTGTACGAGTTCGACTCCGGCTTCAGCGTCGTGTCCAAGAGGTATCTCGGAGACCAGGACGCCGTCGGGGCCAAGATGGCCGCCGTGGCGAACCAGGGCAAGAAGCAGTGAGCCTTTTCCGGGGGCCTGCCCCCCGGATTCTTGACGATTCGGGAGGTGCGGACCGTTAACCGTTTCAAGGCACGGAATGTGTGAGCAGCATATGGGCAAGATGATACCTGCAGCCGTCAGAGACTTCCGGACACTGGCCAACGGAAGCTATCATTTCGTCGACAAGACCCTGATGATCAAGGACATAATCGATCTCGGCGACGGCGTTTTCCTGTTCACCCGTCCGCGCAGGTTCGGGAAGACCATGAACCTGAGCATGCTGGAAGCGTTCTTCGATTGCGGCACGCCAGACGGCGAAAGGCTGTTCTCGGGCCTGAAGGTATCAGAGCACCCGGACGTTATGGAGCATCTGGGGAAGTACAAGGTCCTCCGCCTGAACTTCGCAGATATCGAGTCGTCGAACCAGGCATTCTTTCTCGATCGTTTCTCGGTCATGATGTCCAGGCTCTATGTCAGGTTCAGCCGTGTCTTGGAATGTGACGATGTGCTCGACGACGAACGCGAGCAGTTCATGGCCATACGCGGCCGGCGCGCCAGCGAAGGACTGCTCTCAGAGTCGATCTCCATGCTGGCCAGATGGGTGAAGATCGCTTACGGGATAGACGTCGTCATACTCATCGACGAATACGACAAGCCTTTTCACGCAGCATACCTGAACGGATTCTACACGGAGTTCATGGACTTCTTCTCGCCGTTCATGGAGTCCTCGCTCAAGAGCAACCCCGATTACAGGTTCGCGGTCCTGACGGGCGTATCGAGGATCGCCACGGGGACGATCTTCGGCGGTCTCAACAATCTCATGGAATTCGATATGTTCGAGGCTATGCTGGACGAATCGTTCGGTTTCACAGAATCCGAAATCAGCGCTCTGATATCGGATGTCGGGCTGCCGGAGGAAGAGACTGATGTCATTCGTAATTACTATGACGGATACCGCTTCGGCGACGAAGATGTCTGCAATCCATTCTGCGTCATGAGCTATATCCAGGACCGCTTGAACGGCCAGACGGGCACTGATTCCTACTGGGTCCAATCTGGTGACACCGCGATGATCTCTGATGTGCTCTCGAGGACCGACCCTGATTTCAGGGACAGGATCCTCACCTTGGCCATCTCCGGCAATTCAATGGAGCGCACGGTCGATCCCCGTCTCACGCTGAGGGATCTCCAGTCCACCGACGAGGATGTGCTCGAAGAGGCTGTTCTCACGCTTATGGTCACTTCCGGATATCTGAAAGCAGTCCGGAGCGTCAGCGGGAGATATGTCATCACGGTTCCCAACCAGGAAGTGTCCGAGGTTTTCGAGAACCTTGTTCAGAGGATGAGCATCGTGGCCAGCACATCCGTGTCCCGTCTGTCGGAATACATGTTCAGGAAGGATGCCGAGAAGGCCACAGGAGAGCTGAACAAGATCATGGACGGGCAGGCGCCCCGCGACCACTACGACGAGACGGTCCACAAGTTCTTCCTGTTCCTCCTGTTCGGATTCTCCGGATACAGGTACCAGACCGAGCTGGGCTCAGGCGACGGCTACGTCGATCTGTACATCAAGGGCGCAAAATCCCGTCCCGGACTCCTGATGGAGCTCAAATACTCCGACAAGAAGTGCGACATGTCCAAGCTGGCGGACAGCGCCCTGAAGCAGATAACCGAGAAGGAGTACTCGCGCAACATCGACGAGGCCCACATCATCGTCGGCATCGGATACCACAAGCACTCCGCCAGGGTGGCTTTCGGGGACACCGTCGCCGCGCAGCCGAGTGCCTGACGGCATCTCGTCATTCGCATCCTTCGAACTGGCTTTCGTAGAGTTCCCTGTAGAACCCGCCGAGGTCCAGGAGCTCCCGGTGGGTGCCCTTCTCGACGATCCCGCCGTCCCTCATCACCAGTATGATGTCGGAATCCCTTATCGTGGACAGCCTGTGGGCGATGACGAAAGATGTCTTGCCCTCGGTCAGCTTTCCGATAGCCTCCTGTATCTGCTTCTCCGTGACGGTGTCCACCGAGCTGGTGGCCTCGTCCAGGATGATCATCGGGGCATCCTTGATGATGGCCCTGGCGATGGTAATCTGCTGCCTCTGGCCCGCGGACAGCCCCGAAGACTCGGATATGCGGGTGTCCAGGCCGTCCGGGAGGGAATCTATGAGCCCCTGGAGCCCGACGGAGCGGCACGCCTCGGCGATCTCCTCGTCAGTCGCGTCCGTCCTGGAGAACGCGATGTTCTCCCTCACGGTCCCGTCGAACAGCCAGGTGTCCTGGAGGACCATGGCGAACAGGTCGTGGACGTTGCTCCTGGAAAGGCGCTTGATGGAGGCCCCGTCGATCAGGATGTCGCCGGATTCGATCTCGTAGAAGCGCATGAGCAGGTTGGCGATGGTCGTCTTCCCTGCGCCCGTAGGCCCGACGATGGAGACCTTCGATCCGCGGGGCACTTCCAGGTCCAGCTCGCTGATGACCTCCCTTCCCTGTACGTATCCGAACCTGACGCCCTTGAAGGAGACGTCTCCCTTTACATCGGAAGGCTCCAGGCGCTCCGCATCGTCCTGCGGGGGCATCTCCTCCATGGCCAGGAGCTCGAAGATCCTCTCCGATGCGGATGCCATGGACTGCATCTGGGCGGTCGAATCGGCCAGCATGATGATCGGGCGGGTGAGCTGCCCGACATAGAGTATGAACGCCACGATGACCCCGTAACCGATGGCGCCGCCTGCGATCATCATGGAACCCGCGATGCACACCACGACGTAGGACACGTTCGAGATGAAGCTCATCGTCTGGGGGACCAGCGCGGTCACCGCTCTGGCCTTGTACGCGCTTTCGAACAGGCTCGAGTTTATCGAATCGAACCTCTCCTTCGACCGCTTCCTGTCGTTGTACGCGGCGACGATGTCATGGCCGTAATACGACTCTTCCAGGAGAGCGTCCATGAAGCCGAGGTCCCTCTGCTGCTCGATGAAGTACCTCTGCGTGGTGTGGGTTATGACGTACAGAACCAGGAAGCCGCAGAGGGGGGCTATGACCGCGACGGAGGCGAGATGCCAATCGGTGTAGAACATCATCGCCACGGAGCCGGACAGCATGGTGGCGGCGGTGACGGTGTTGGCGATGCTCTCGCCGCAAGAGCTGCTGATGGTGTCCGTGTCGTTCGTTATGCGGCTCATCAGGTCGCCCGTGCTGCTCCCGTCAAGCGTCTTCAGAGGAAGCCTGGAGATCTTCCTGGACGCGTCCGCGCGCATCCTGGCGCCGATCTTCTCGGAGGAGGCGCCGATGATGTAGTTCTCCAAGGTGGAGAACACCACGCTCAGCGCGTAGATCGCGATCAGCAGCATGCCCGCGGAGGTCACGAACCCGATGTCCACCGGAGCGGAGCCGAGGATGCTGGCAGAAAGGCTGTCCGTGATGGCGGCGAGGTACTGGGGTCCGATCAGGGTCAGGGCAGTGCCGATGAGGCTGAACACGATGCCTGCGGCTATGTCCTTCCGATACGGCCCGATGTAGCCCATGAACGCACTCATGGCGGCCATCAGGTCACGGGGCCTCTCGACCCTGGTCCAGTTCGCGACCATCAGGTCTCCTCCCCGAGCTGCGATCTCGCGATCTCCGCGTAGAGGGGGCATGACAGCATCAGCTCCTCGTGCGTCCCTATGCCTGCCATCTTCCCGTCGTCCATGACCATTATCCTGTCCGCGTCGAGCACCGTGCCGATGCGCTGGGCCACGATTATCTTGGTGGATCCTCTGGCCGCCTTCTTCAGCGCGGCCCTGAGATCCAGGTCTGTCTTGAAGTCCAGAGCGGAGAACGAATCGTCGAAGATATAGATCTCCGGATCCTTGCATACCGCCCGGGCGATGGAGATGCGCTGCTTCTGCCCTCCGGAGAGGGTGCGGCCGTACTGCGCCAGGTCGGAGTCCATGCCGTCGGGCAGGGCATCCACGAACGAGGATGCCTGCGCCACATCCAGCGCCCTCCTGATGTCGCCGTCGGTGCGGAGCTCCGATCCTTCCCCGTAGTTCACGTTCCCGCGGATCGTCCCTTCGAAGATCACCGCCCTCTGGGGGACATAGCCTATCTTCGAGCGCAATGCGTCCAGGTCGTACTCCCTCACGTCGGCCCCGTCCACCAGGACAGAGCCGGACGAGGCATCGTAGAACCGGGGGATCAGGCTGACCGCGGACGACTTCCCGCTCCCGGTTCTGCCGATGATGGCGAAAGTCTCCCCCTTCCCGACCTTGAACGAGATCCCGCTCAATGCCTCGTGGCCGGAGCGGGGATATGCGAACGACACGTCCCTGAACTCCACGGTCCCGCGGGGCCCGTCCCCTTCCTTCAGGCTCCCGCTCCTGATGGACGGCTCGTGCTCGAGGACCTCCTTTATGCGCTTCGAGGAGACCATGGCCCGGGGGAGATCGCGGAGGATCCCGGTGAGCATCATGACCGAGGTGATGACCTGCGAGGCATAGGACGTGAAGACGATCATGTCCGAGAACATATCCATCTGTTCGGCCCGGGAAGGCGTTGACATCAGTATCCCGGCGCCGATCCAGTATATCGCCAGGGTCAGGAAGCTGAGCATGGACGTGGTCAGCGGATGCAGCGGGGCGATCTGGTGGGCAATCCTGACGTTGTTCTCCAGGAGCTCTTCGTTGGCCCTGTCGAACCTCTGCTGCTGGGCATCGTCGGCGTTGCAGGAGCGGATGGCCCTGGCCCCTTCCAGGCCCTCCCTGGTGGAGTGGTTGATGCCGTCCATCAGCCACTGTATCCTCCTGACCAGGGGCAGGTTGGCCCTCATGACGAAGAAGATCGCCAGCAGGAGTATCGTCATGGCGATGATGGTAGCGGCCGTCCACTCGATGGTGCTCCCGCTGATCTTGAGGATCGCCCAAACGGCCATGACCGGTGCCTTCACGACGGACACCAGGCCCTTGGTGACGAACCTCTGCAGGTGGTAGAGGTCGTTCGTGGAGCGGGTGATCAGGCTTGCCGCGGAGAAGGAGTCCATGTCGTCGCGGGAAAAGGACTGGACCTTCTCGAACTCCAGCTCGCGGAGGGTCCTGCACAGCGAAGCGGATATCCAGGATGCGAGGATGCCGGCGGCGACCGCGGCGGCGAAGCTGACGAGCGCGCACACGATCATCCTGATGCCGTCGCGGGCGACTATGTCGGTGCCCGCTCCCATCTGGAGATGGTCGGTGATCTCGTTCATGTACTCGGGGATCCTGAGGTCGAGGTAGACCTGGAGCAGCACGAGCGCCACGCAGGCGGCGGCTAGCATCCAGTCCTTCGGCTTCAAGTATCTCAGTATCAGCGTCTCCCCTCGATGCTGATTCTAAACAGAGCGCTTCTTTAACGGAATCGGTGCTCTGTACTCGTTCCGTGTAGCCTGGCCAGATTATCGTATGGGGCATCGGGTTCAGGCGCGAGCGCATACGGGCATGAAGACCCTGAACGAGGCCGGCGATTTCGCCGCGCCGGACGGCGGCAAGCCGTTCCCGGCAAGAAGATGCCCCGGCTCCATGATGCCATGGAGCATCGGGGAACGGGCTAGGTGACATGAAAGTTGGTGGCTTTTCAGTAACATCTTCTTTTTGATTCGTGTTACCCAATACCCTGTTTCCGAATGCTCCGGGATGGCGGCAATATCGGGGGATGCCGGTCGCTCCAAGGGGGATGCAGGCCCTATGCGGGCTGTCAGAGGGCCTCGACTCGCCCGTGCGGGACAATCGATGCTTGCAAGGGCCGTAAGCCGCCGGAAGGCGGGCTTCCTTCGCCAATGGGGACGATCGATGCGCGCAGGGACCCGGAAGATGGGAAGACGGGCTGATGCGCGGGCGCATCGCAATGTTGCAGGCGGCAGGGGTCCGGATAAGGGAGATGGGGGCGATGGTCCCGCGAGAAGGCACCGGCTGCCGCCGAAGGTTGCCGCCGAAGAGAAGATGGGCAGGTTCGGAGAAGATGCTCAGGCAGGGAGCTTCACGGGCTTCATGTCCTTCGTGCGGAACGGAGAGCCCATGGCCCTGATGCTCTTCCAGGTGTGCCGGTAATCGCCTGATGCGATCTGCTTCGCCGCAGTGGACACATTGCCGGAGAACTCCCTCAGCCACTTGTACCACGACAGGTACAGGTGCAGCCATCTGGTCGAGACACCTTTGAAAGGGGCCGGGAACGTGCGGATGTCTCCGTGGATCTCGTCGATCCTCTCCAGGCCCTTGTGCTCCTTGGCGTCTGTGGCGTTGTGGGCCGCGACTTCGAGGTCCTCCGGGGCGCGGCGGTATGCCCTGTGCTTGTCCGTGTTGACGATCGATCCCGACAGGACGTGCCCGTTCAGGACGTCGCGTGCGATGTCGCACGTCAGGGCGCCCCTGCAGGAGACGTCGAAGAAGAAGTCGGAGGCATCGTTGACAGCGGTCACGACGCAAATCTGATCGTCGCTTATGCCGCTCTTCGTGCCGAGCTTATCTCCGGTTCTGGGCTCGCGGGGGATATGGGCCATGGCATCGAACCTGGTCCCCTTGAAGCTCTCCCTGAAGTACATCTCGTCGATCTCGACCCCGCACCCTTCCTTGACCCGGAACGACGGGAGGTTGTTGTAGAGCGCCTCCGGGGTCCTGATGCGCATGAACCATGCGGTCTTGGTGCACACCCCTATGCGGTTGGCGACCTTCCGGCCGGACAGCCTGTCCACGAAGCACGCCGCGTAGGCCATCCAGAAATCGTAGTCCAGCTTGCTCCTCGAAAGGACCGTGCCGGTGGCGGATTCGTTGCGGACGCGGCCGCATGCCTTGCACTTCCAGCGCTGGGAACCGAGCTTGGACTTCCCGTAGCGGATGCAGTCGGCGCACCCGCACTTGGTACAAGTGCACGCCTGAGGCTCGAAGTTGGCCTTCATGAGCTCCCTGTCGAGGACGGAACGGACAGAGGCGATCATCCCTTCCCTGTCCTGGGCAGGACAGTTCCGTAACGCATCTTCCACCGCCCTTTCGATTGTCCCCTCCGTAGTTTCTGACGCGCGCATGCATACAGGATGCGCGTGCGCGTATAAGAATAGCTGGATGTAATGATTGTAATAACAGTAATATGTGTTATGCGATTTCACCAACTTTCATGTCACCTAGCCCGATCTTATTTGGATCGGTTCCTCGCCTCGGAAAATCTGCAGGAGAAAGGGCGGGGTCCGGCACCGGTCAGCTCCGCCGGCCGCAGAGCATCCGGCAATGCGCGTTCAGCCCTGCTGATCGCCGATTTCGCTACCGTCTTATATCCGCGTCACTTCATGCGGCTCATGTCTACAGTAAAAAGGTCCTCCGAAGTCTCCGTCGGCGACGGCATCGTCTCCGTCGGAGGCTGGGTCCAGGACATCAGGAACCTGGGCGGGATCTCGTTCATCACCATGCGCGACAGGGACGGCACCTATCAAGTCACGATGCCCAAGAAGAAGATCGACCCCGAGCTCTTCGCGCTGCTCACCGGCCTCTCCCGCGAGACCGTCGTCTGCATCACCGGCGAGGTCAAGGAGAGCAACCAGACCGCCGCCGGGTGGGAGATTATCCCCTCCGCCGCGGATGTCGTCTCCCCCGCGGCCGTTCCCCTTCCGTTAGGAGTCGTCGACAAGGTCAACGTGGAGATGGACACGCGCCTCAACCACAGGTTCATGGACCTCAGGAAGCCCGATGTCAAGGCGATCTTCGAGCTGAAGGCCCTCATGGTCGAGCTGATCGAGGAAGCCGTGAGAGACAACGGGTTCACCCAGGTATACACCCCCAAGATCTCCGCCGCCGGGGCCGAAGGCGGAGCGGAGCTGTTCAGGGTCCAGTACTTCGACAGGCCCGCTTACCTGGCGCAGTCGCCCCAGCTCTACAAGCAGATCCTCATGTCAACCGGCCTGGACAGGGTGTTCGAGATCGGGCAGGCATTCAGGGCCGAGCAGTCCAACACCAACCGCCACGTGACCGAGTTCGTGTCCTTCGACGGGGAGATGTGCTGGATCGAGAACGAGGAGGAGGTCATGGCCATGATCGAGGAGGTCATCGACCGCGTGCTCAGGGGGCTGAAGGAGAAGGGCGCCAAGCAGCTGGATATCCTCGGCAAGGAGATAAACGTCCCCGCAAGGCCATACCCCATCCTCACCTACAGCCAGTGCCTGCAGATGGCCAACGATGCCGGACTGCCCCTGAAGGAGGGCGAGGACCTGGGCACCGAGGGGGAGAAGATCGTCGGGAGCATCATGGCCGAGAAGGGATGCGACCTGTACTTCATCGCAGAGTACCCCGAGGAGGCCAAGCCGTTCTATATCATGGAGAAGGACGGGACGCCTTACTCGTACAGCTTCGACCTGGACTACCGCGGCCAGGAGATATCCTCCGGAGGCCAGAGGGAGCACAGGTACGACCGCCTGGTCGCCAGGATGGAGAAGAAGGGCCTGGACCCTGAGGACTTCGGGTTCTACCTGGAGGCGTTCAGGTACGGCATGCCTCCCCACGGGGGATGGGGGATCGGGATCGAGAGGCTCCTGGTCAAGATGCTGGACCTGCCCAACATAAGAGAGGCCGTCCTCTTCCCCAGGGATCCCAGCAGGCTCTCGCCGTGAGCTTTCAAAGGGGCCTCCGGGCCCCTTCGAACGAGTCCGTCCGCGGAGCCCCCGTCCTCCGGAATGCGCGGCTCTCGCCGTCCGATGCCCGCCTCCGCGCTCATGCTGGCTCGGGGCTCCGGGCACTCAACGTCTTTTATACTGATGCCGTCATTCAGGCACATGGAGAAAGCCAACATGAAGACGGCCGGCGCGGTCGTCATCGTTCTCATCATCGTCCTCCTCTTCTCGTGGCAGTACATCGGCAGCGAAGAGGAGAAGAGCCCCATGGAGGGAGAGTGGAAATACGCCAGCTCGGAGGTCTTGACGGTCTCGTCCTCCCCCGTGGGATCCGCCGGCGATGCAAACTCGCAGAATGTCAAAGTCGTCAGGAACGGCGGAATCATCACGATGTCCGATGCGGACACATCCCTGGACTTCGCCATAGTGTCCGACTACGAGGCCATCTCGGTCGATCACGGATACAACGTCCAGCTGTACCTGCACGCCGGAACGCTCTTCTTCGTGCAGTTCAACCTCGTGGAGATCGGGGAGACTTCCGTGCTCACCCTCGGCGCCCACATATACACCCGCGACGGTGCTTACGACCCGGACGAGGACGACTTCGACCTCGACGGCACAGAGGAAGGCATCACCGCCGATGTCTACAACATCGACAACGCCAAGGCCGGGAGCGAGCTCGTGTCATTCGCCATCGACACGGAGAGCTGCCGCCTCGCGAAGATGTCCGTGAGCATCGACGGCGCGGAAAAGGGCGCTGTGGGCTTCGTCAAGGGCATCGACGACAGGTACACGATATTCTGCATGACCGTCGACGGCATCGTGTTCAACCAGACCTACGAGTACGGGTTCATAACGTCGGTCACCGGCGTTGACAGCACCCTCGCGGTCAAGTACTATGTGTTCGACGGCGACAGGTACCTCGCCGAGGACGTCTACGGCCTGGGCAAGGGCACGGCCATCCATTACCGCGACGGCCACGACATCACGCTGGACGCGTACTACGACGACGGGCGCCTGTGCAGCCCCAGGGACGACGGGAGCACGTACCTGTTCGCGGTCACCGCAGAGGGCATAAACGGAGGGGGCTTCGCGCTGACTCCGGGCGACACCGTCCTCGTGAAGGTCGACGGCAAGCTCTGGGTGCTCGACAGCGGCCAGATAATCTGAGGCCGGGCAGGGGGCCGAAGAACGGCCTCCTCCCGACTATTTTTAGGCAAACCATAATCGTTTTATGCGGATGTGCAATCGCAGGCCCGATGCGCATAACCGTCAACGGCATCTCGCTGTTCTATGAGGTCCGGGGGAAGGGGCCCGCCATGGTGCTCCTGCACGGCAACGGGGAGGACCACAGGATCTTCTCCCGCGCCGCGGACTACCTGGAGCAGAAGTTCACCCTGTACATGATAGACTCCCGCGGCCACGGGGAGAGCTCGCCCGTGAGCGAGTACCATTACGAGGACATGGCCGACGACCTGGCCGAGTTCATACGGAAGCTGAAGCTGGACAGGCCTATGGTGCTGGGGTTCAGCGACGGCGGTATCGTCGGGCTGATCTACGCTGCGGAGCATCCGGAGGGGCTTTCGCACCTGTTCGCTTGCGGCGCCAACACCAGGCCCGAGGCGCTCAAGGGGCTTTCTATGGCGCTGCTGCGCATGAAGAGGCATCCGGATGCCAAGGAGAGGATGATGCTCTCGGAGCCTCGTCTGACCGACGAGATGCTGTCGTCGATAACAGTTCCGGTGACAGTCGTGGCGGGCAGCAGGGATTGCGTGGACCGGAAGGACACCTACCGTATCGCCTCCGCGGTGCAGGACGGGAAGGCGGTCATCATGTCCAGGGCGGACCATTCCAGCTACATCGTCGGGAGCACCAGGATCGTGGACGTGGTGTTCGCGGAGCTGGGGATCGACATCAGCGACGTGCAGGTGGTTTTCGGCCGCCGACGGGGGTTTTCAGCCACCCCCCGATTCGCCTTTTATACCCATTCCGGAATCGTTCATCGATAATATGGCACCGCCGGGCGATGTGTACGAGCGCGAGCTGAAGGCCCTTCTCGCAGGGGATCCGAAAGCGATAGCGAAGATGGTCAAGACCTGCGGGTCCATGGAGACTGCCGCGTACAACACGATGCTCGCCGAGCCATTCCTCGTCATAAGGGCGGCGGGGTCCCTGGGAGTGGACCTGGTGGCGCTCAGGTGGGACTTCTCGTTCCCGATAGAGGTTAAGAGCTCCTCCGACCCTGTGATGCACTTCAGCAAGAGCCAAAGGCTCGTGGAGCAGGCGGATTCGATGCTGGGAGAATGCAACCGGTCCCATCTGGTGCCGATCTACGCCTACAGGCTGAAATCGTTCAGGGGGGATCCCTGGAGGATCTTCACCATACCGAGCGACCACAACTACAAAGGAAGGCATTCCATCCTCTACAGGAGGATCCCGAAGCTGGATGTCTCCGATGTGGGGAACTACATCATGAGGTGGGACGAGGGCATGAAGCTGTCCGATTTCCTGCTGTACACGGGGATGTCCGATTACTCGGCGGACGAGCGCTGATAGGGTTTTTATAAAGCGTCGCTATCGGATGCTCAGGCGGAGTTAGCTAAGCCTGGCCCACGGCGCCGGTCTTGAAAACCGGTGGAGAATCCTCCACGGGAGTTCGAATCTCCCACTCCGCGCTCTTCATTCCAAAACATATTTTATGTTGTTCCCATCAAGAGGTGGAACCAGCGGATGAAGATTAATCGGGACTGATTTGGTGATGACCCCTATGAGTACTGAGACCAGCTCTACCTACTTTATATATCGAAGGATCCGTTCTCTTCGAAGTTATCATATTCATCCGAGAACTCATCGAATTCCGATTCTTCTTCATAGTACTCCATCTCGTCCTTCTCGAGGGACCCGTAGTCTCCTCCGACAACCTTGCCGTCCACGCGGAGCAGCTCGTCGGCCTTGTCGCCCAAGACGGCAGCGAACACGTCGTCGAGGTCGACGGCCTTTCCCCCGACGGACCTGGATGGGTCGACCCCGTCATCTCCGTATCTAAACTGGATGACGGTTCCGACGGTGTTCCTGACAGTTCCGTCAGCTGTGAGCTTCAGGTCCCCCAGGGCGGAGACGAGACGCCTCTGCATATATCCGGACCTTTGTGTTTCGATAAGACCCTGCGTCATGCTGGATCTGCCGCCCATGGCGTGGAAGAAATACTCGGTCGGCGACAGGCCGGTCTTGTAGGAGTTGGAGCAGAATCCCCTGGCGCAAGCTCCCAGGTCCCCTTTCTCGAAGTGAGGCAGGGTCCTGTCGTGGTATCCCCTGGACAGCCTCTCTCCACGGACGGCCTGCTGACCGACACAACCAGTTATTTGGGACAGGCTGAGCATGGAACCGCGGGCGCCAGTATTGGCCATGATGGCTGCAGGGTTGTCAAATCCTATATTTTCACTTGTGATGTTTCCAGTTTCGAGACGTGCCAATTCTAGTGTTGCTAAAACCAATTTCTCTAGTGTTTCTGCTTGAGTATGCGTACTGACAGGTTCCAATGTGCCGTCGTTGTATGAC
>CAVHMZ010000026.1:919-6217 GCA_963637225.1 Segatella hominis | reverse complement strand
GCTACCACCTGTGCAAGTACGGCCCCTGCATCATGATCCGCACCCAGCTGGGGATGAAGACGATGGACCGCCTGGCCAGGTACCCCCGGTTCTGGTCTGCCTTCGGGTTCTTCTCCAAAGTCGTCTCGGCGGTGCTGTTCTTCCTCATGATGTACATGCTCATCGTCGCCCTGATGGCGGTGCCCTCCAGGATAGCGTCGGGCTCAAGCATAGGGATCGAGTACGCCCTTGCCATCCCCGGCTTCAATCCGATTCTCCCGCTGAGCTACGGCATCGTCGCCCTGCTGTTTGCGATGGTCGTCCACGAGCTCGGCCACGGGATACAGGCCCGCGCCAACGGCGCAAGGGTCGATTCGTCGGGACTGCTGTACGGCGTGGTCCCCTTGGGTGCGTTCGTCGAGCCCAACGAGGAGGACATGTCCAAGAAGCCCAGAAAGGCGCAGATGGACATGTACACCGCCGGGATATCGGTGAACACCGTCTTCGCGATCGTCGCCATCCTGCTCCTTGCGGGATGCTGCAGCGCCATCCATACGGATTGCCGGGACAGCGCCGGCGTCTACAGGGTCGATGCCGATTCCCCTGCGCTGATCGCAGGCATACCCGCATCGGCACTGATCGTCGGGTTCAGCGAGGACGGCATCGATTTCACGGATGCCGTGACCACGGTAGACGGGAAGCAGGTCTCCGTCGATTCCAAAGACGGGCTGGATCCGACCAAGCTCTATTTCATCAAATACAATTACAAAGGCGAAGAGAAGGTCACAGAGAAGGCGGTCCAGATGGGCGTCTTCATACGCACGCTGGCGAAGGAAGCGCCGGCGATATCATCGGGCATCGAGACCAAGACGTTCCTGTACGGGTTCAAATACGCCGATGCGGACGGCAACGAGCAGACCGTCAAGGTCCATTCGACCAAGGGTTTCCTCGACGCCATGGCGGCCTTCTCTCCAGGGCAGCAGATTACCGTGCTGACAGTCCCCGTTTCCGACGATGTTTCAGGCATCGTCCCCGACGAGCACCCGGTGACCCTTTCCAACAGGAGCGGGTCCGCGTACATCGGGATGTCAGTGTCCACGGGCGGTATGACGTTCACGACCCCGGGGCTGGTCCTCGATTCTGCGGCCAACCCGTTCTACGGGGCGGCCGGGGCGTATTCCTACGTCACCTCTTTCTTCTCGTACATTTCCGGGCCGTTCAACGGCTCCGACCCCATACCCGACGACCTGAAATGGTGGTACGAGGTTCCTCTCGGCGAGGTCTTCTGGATGCTCCTGTCCCTCCTCTATTGGATTTTCTGGCTGGACATCCTCCTGGCCATCTCCAACGCCCTGCCGGCCTATCCGTTCGACGGAGGTTTCATATTCGCCGGCGCGGTGAACTGGATGGGCGAGAAGCTCGGGATCAAGGACGAGGAGCGCAGGAAGAAGATGACGGACAGCGTCTCGGGCTGCGTGTCGAACGTGGTGCTGTTCGTGTTCCTCATAGTGATAGTGTCTTTCGTGATGTGACGGCGAAGGGGTGAGAAGCGGATGATGACGATCTACGAGATGAAGGACGGCAAGCCCGTCAAGACCGATGCGATCAGGGACAACGTATGGATCAACCTTGTCAATCCGTCTCCCGAAGAGATAGACGAGGTCCAGAGGGCCCTTCAGATCGACAGGGAGGCCCTGACGGCCGCGCTGGACGACGAAGAAGGCTCCAGGACGGAGGTCTCGCCCAAGTACACGCTCATCCTCGTCGACGCGCCCACTCGCGAGTGGAGGAACAACAGGGAGGAGTTTACCACCTACCCTCTGTCGATAACGATCACCGACACGGCCATCGTCACCGTCTCCCTGCAGGAGCTGTTCGCCCTGACCATCACGGGGAGCAAGAACAAGAACATCAACACGGTCAACGTGGACAACCGCACCAGGTTCATGCTCCAGATTCTGTTCAGGATCGCAATGAACTACCAGGCGGATCTGAAGTACATCGAGGTGAAGAGGATGGCCATAGAGGAGTCCATCCGCAGGGTCACCCGCAGGGACGACCTCTTCGAGCTGCACGAGCTGGAGTCCAACCTGGTCTACTTCAAGACCAGCCTCAGCGTGAACGCGTCGGTCATCGACAGGCTCAGCAAGCTCTCCCGCTTCGTGTCCAACCCGGAGGACAGGGACCTCATGGACGACGTCATAATCGAGACCAACCAGGCCCTGGAGATGACCATGACCTACAGCCAGATCATCAAGGGTACCAGGCAGCTGGTCGAGTCCGACCTCAACAACTCCCTGGCGAGCGTCATGAAGTTCCTGACCTCGATCACGCTCATCATCTCGATCCCCACCATGCTGGCGAGCTTCTACGGCATGAACGTGCCGCTGCCGGGCTCGGACTACGAGCATTCGTACGTGGTCCTCCTGGTAGCCATGGTCCTGCTCTGCCTCGTCTGCATACGCCATCTCAGGAACAGGGGGCTCTGGCGTTGACCCATTCCGTCGCCGAGATAGCGGAGGCCATCCGCTCCTATCCCGGCGTCACCAGGAAGCACAGGATCCACGACATCGTGGACCACTTCCCCACGGCGGGGTTCCCGAAGGTCGCCGCGGCGGAGGGCGAGGACGCCGCCGCCATAGACGTGGGCGACCAGTTCATCCTCTTCGCGGCAGACGGGATAATGGAGTCCCTCGTGAAGGTAGATCCATACTATGCCGGGTACTTCGCGGTTCTCGTGAACGTCAACGACATCGCCGCCATGGGCGGAAGGCCCCTGGGGATGGTCGACGTCATGTCCATCGTGCAGACCACGGTATGCAAGGAGATCATCCGCGGGATGAAGGACGGGATAGAGAAGTTCGATGTCCCCATCGTGGGGGGCCATGTCCATCCCGACTGCCATTACAACGCCATCGACATCTCGATCGTCGGGAACGTGAGGAAGGACGCTCTGCTGAGGAGCAGCACCGCCCGGCCCGGGGATGACATCGTCTTTGTGATAGACACCGACGGCTTCTATCCTCCGGAGCTGCCTTACGCGTATGTCACCACCGTCAACAAGGACGCCAAGCTGGTCAGGGATCAGATGGAGGCGGCCGCGATCGTGGGGGAGAGGCATCTTGCCCATTCCTGCAAGGACATGAGCAACCCAGGGAGCATAGGCACCCTGGGGATGATGCTGGAGTCGTCATCGATGGGAGCCACGGTCGACCTGCCGTCGATTCCGCGCCCCGCGGATGTCGATGATGTCAAATGGTATCTCACCTACCAGGGGTGCGGATTCTGCTTCGCGTGCGACGGCTCCTGCTCCCGGGAGATCATAGACATATTCGCACGGGTGGGCTGCGAGGGCGCCGTAGTCGGGAAGGTCGATGATTCCAAGCAGCTGAAGATCACCGATGGAACGGATACAGCCGTGCTCTTCGATTTCAGCAAGGAGATAATCACCGGCTGCCGCCCCAAGGAGAGATGAGGCCGTCCGGCCGATCTCCGCGAATGCCATCATAAGTGGCCACAGGGGTAGACCTCGCATCCCGATCCAAGTAGACCATTTCACTTCTCGACCCTGCTATCCCACAAACGTCAGTAGTTCGAGGTGAAGCTGCTCCCGTCAGGACCTCGCCCGGTTCCCCCGATTGATGTGTGAACCGCGACCCTCCGGCCGCTTTCGTCACAAACACCGACTCTATAGGACAAAGTTTCATTGTTGATCCATGGGCTTGGATGTTCAGCGGGGCCGTCCCCTGCTGTCGCCCCCGCATATTGACGATTTCGGGTAGAGGACACGCCAAGCGCCCCGGCCAAGCCAACCTGGACAATGACAGGACCTTTATTAAGACTTCGTCCGCGAATGTCGTACTGTCCGCCAGCATCCAGCATCTTTCATGGATGGGGGCGGGTTGTTGCAGATCCGGCGAGCATCTGAGAGCTGGATTTACCGAAGAAAACAAGGGACGATGTGACCAGTTATACATCTGCTCCAGATCCTCCACGGCCCTCGAAGAGCTGCTGAGCGCCATGAAAGATATCATCTTGCGAGAAAACGCGCGAAAATCTCAAAGGTTCTGAAATCCCGTCAATTCCCTCGAACGTCCTCTGCGCCTTCGTTTCCAAACCTCGATTAACCCAGGTCGAACGAAAATCAAGTTCTGCGAACTTAAAACGCCACCGAATTCGACATTAAACCGTGTTCAGATTCCGGCCGATCCTGCCGGAACTCGCTTGGTTTTGCATCCCTTCCAGGAATCGACGACATCGGGATCCGAACTCATCGAAGAGAGACAACCACATCCCCACATTCGGACCAATTGTATATATGATTGCAACTGGAATGAAAGCTAAGAGAGGCAAATGCCTCGCTCTCGTAGCAGTGCTCGCGATGGTCGTATTCGCCTTCGCGGTAGCGTTGCCTGCGCAGGATTCCGACGCGAGCATGAGCTACGATGATATATCGGGCCTCACAATCGAGAAGCTGTCGGAAGATCCAAAAACAGCACTAACCAAGGAATATTACTACATCCCCAGCGAATTGGAATTACATTTTGGAGATGAGGTGAATCAAGGGGCTGATGTTACGATATTCCTTGTAGGAACCGCGATACTGTACACTTCGGAGGTGCAGGAAGCCTCGAAGATTACAATCAAGCTGGCTGAAGCCAACGGGGAAAGTGCCCCCGTGAAGGCCTACGCGGGTTTGGAAATGAAGAACGCGCAGGGAGAACAGATATACCAAGGATTTACGAACTACATGGCCGCGACAGCGAATACTGGCGTAGAGTGCGGAGTCGAAGCCGTTACCGGGGCAGGATACAGTATGTTCTTCGCAAAGGGCGTAGATGTGTCCATGAGTATTATCAAAAGTAATGCAAGCATTATAATCTTTGACGGAGGAACGGTCGTCTTGAACGGAACCACCGAGACACAACAAACCGTGGCCATAAACCAAATCGTTTTGAAGAATGTCAAGTCAGAAGGGAGTTCCGCCGTTACAGTGATCGGCGGGGACGAAGGTGATCTTTCAATTACCGGAACTCCGGTCGGTGGAACCATTGAGGTTACGACAGGGACGACTGTCAGCGCCAGTCAACTAGATCTTACTCAAGGGGAACTGAACGCTTATGCGACAGGGGATGTCAGTGATGAAACCGCTGTCACAATCTACCCCGTTACCCTGACGAGTTTGTCGGAAGAGCAGTTGAAGAAGGTCTGCTATGTATACGGGCAGGTTAACGAGGCCACGCTGACGTGTGGCGGTGAGATCCACTTCATGAAGCCGGGCACGGGTGAGGAGGCAGGAACGGCAATCCTGAATGTCGA
>CAVHMZ010000026.1:503-909 GCA_963637225.1 Segatella hominis | reverse complement strand
ATGTCGACGGGCCGATTAAAGCAAGCGGCAATGGAATAGAGCTGATAGACGGAACGGAAATGAAGGTCACTCTGATTACGGGAACGCTCGACGGGCCTTCGACAATTTACAGCGACCAGATGGTCACTGTTCTAAACGGGGCAACACTAAATGTGAAGGAAACGAGCGAAGGTGCGGATTGCGGCCTCGAGGTCCAGGGAAAGCTGTACCTGTACGGGAAACTGATGCCCGCAGAGGATTCTGCAGGTGATATTGGAGGGCGTACGTTGCATGTCAAATATCAGCCTGCTTCCGAGGAGCCGGTGAAGAAGGAAATCGTCGGAGAACTGAGGGCGTACGAGAAGTCCGAGATATCTTCGTTCGTGAATATCATCGCCGAAGACGGAGCAATCGTGGACATTTCCGG
>CAVHMZ010000026.1:0-357 GCA_963637225.1 Segatella hominis | reverse complement strand
CACCGAGTACAGGCATGGCACTACCAAGGATGCGGCCACTTATTCCCAGTTGCAGATGGTCCAGCTGGACGGAGACTACGAAATCACAGGGTCTGACGCAATTGTTCAGATATATGGGGGGCTCGTGATCCCCGAGGGGTACACTCTGACCATCTCCAACGGGGCCAAGGTCTATGTAGCTGGCAATTTGGCAGATGTTAAGGTCTATGGGAAGATCGAGGTCGAAAAAGATTCGGAGTTTTGGATCGGAATCGACCCAGTGAGTAAGAAAGCTGTTGAAGTGAAGAGCGCCGAAGTCACTGGGACGATCGAGAACGAGGGGGCCCTGTTTGTAGGCTCCAAGAACTTCGTTGTGAA
>CAVHMZ010000025.1:12145-12982 GCA_963637225.1 Segatella hominis | reverse complement strand
GTTCATGACGGATCTGGTAGTGCTGAGGAGGAAAGTCTTCAAGCACCTCTCGAACAGGATCGAGAAGCTCTACAAAGAGAAGCTGCTCGAGGCGTACACGGGAACAAAAAAGAAGAAGGCAGAGAAAGAATGACTGCCGGCCGGATGGAGGAGCATCAGTTCCCCTTTGGGGGATCTGCCTCCGCGGAACACGGCTATGAACGGCATCGCGCACGACCGCGAAGACGGCATGCCGGGGATCTGCGACTGCGGATGCGGATCCCCGGGCAAAGTCCGGGCGGCGCCCGCAGGGAGGCAGGAATATGGATATGAGGAAGGCATGGGTTGCGGCAGCGATAGCCGCCGTGGCGTTTGCAAGCGTATACGCGGCATATGCCTGGAACGGACACGGGAACGGCGGGGACCAGAACGCACCGGACACCGGCTGGTTCGATGAGTCCAAGATCTATTTCGAGATCAGCAGCGAAAGGCAGCTTGCCGGCCTGGCGTGCCTTGTCAACAAAGGGACATCGTTCGAGAACAAGGTGATCGCCCTGTCCTCCGACATAGAGCTGCAGAGCCCGTGGACCCCCATCGGCTTGGGCAGATACGACGGAGCTTCGCACTCTGTCTACGGGGCGGCATTCGACGGCGTCTTCGACGGGAACGAGCATTCCATCTCCGGCCTCAGGATCTCTGCCTCCGAAGACTTCGGAGGAGATTCGGCCGGCCTGTTCGGAGTGGTCGCCGGAGGCACCGTCAGGAACCTCGCGCTGATCGACGTGCAGATCGAATCTCTCTCGTCCGACAGCGCCGGAGGCATCGCCGGAGCCCTTTGCGGGGACGGCACCATATCGG